>UQGM01000008.1 GCA_900540535.1 uncultured Oscillospiraceae bacterium
CGGGACAATTGGTCATGTTGCCAATCAAAGAAGGGGTTTGTCAATATACCGAACTACTTGTTACAGCATGGGTAAATGACATGACCACATGGAACGGTGACAAAGGTAGTGGAAAACCTCTTCCTCCTAATATCAATATCAACTTTATTGGTCAGAATGAGGGTGAAAACCCGGTAGTCTTACATCGTTTTACGTCAGGAGATGCTTTAACGGATTATTCTGCTACCTATGATGATAGACCTGCTAATAAAAACGTAGGTAAATGGCAGCAAGTATGTTATACCATGGCTATCAATAATTCTAGCCAATTTGAGAAGTATTTCATAGAGGTACAAAATAATACCATTCATACTTATGGAGCAGACTATGCCATTGATGATGTGCGAGTATATAAAAACCCAATATTAAAGTGCGGAGAGAAAGTGCTTGTACAGCATCCTCTTTAATTGTAAGTTCCGATTATGGTACTTTGTTGCGCAATATGGGGTGGCATCAAGAGCCGGATGTGTTGAAAAATATTAATTTGACAAACAAGCAGGCTCGTAAGTCTCGCTATGGATTGATGGGGCCGGATCCTTACACGGATGATCCGCATAATGGTGTGGGCAATGTGTATTATGGTGTGGTGGAAACGGAAAAGTTTAATGACCCAAGTACATTTGGCGATCAATTGGATGATTGGGTGACGTTGAGTAAGAATTTAGCGGCGGAAAAAGATGTTGTATTGAAAAGGCTTTCCAAGAATATTCGTATAGCGGTACCAACCAAAAGGTATATAGAAGGAGACAAATTTGAGCCGATGCCCGGCTCCAAAGATGATGCTTTGGCAAGTGAGATTGTCATGAATATACGAGCAATCAATGATTTTATCTCAGATACGGGTGAGAAAGAGATAAAAGGGCCGAACGGGACTGAAAAAAAGACAATTTGGTCAAAAGAAGAGTTAGACCATGCGAATATAGATATAAATAAACTTAAAGATGCATTAACTACCCTAAAGGTAACGATTGAAAAGAGCGATGATCTCTCCAAGGTTACCGGAAAGATCACGGAGATCCCCCAAGAAACCATAAATGCGATAAAGAGCAAGGGTAGTAATTTTAATAAGATATATGAGGAGTGTTTAGAAACTATTTATTCTTTCTTGAAGATTCCTCGTATTCATTGCCCATGGGAGGAAGGAATAGGAAGCCAATATATTATTTACCTAGGTGCGATCGACGTGAATAATACGGATCTTAAATTCAAGGGGGAGAAAAGTACGCCTGAAGCCCAACCCGCTTCGGATAGCTATGAGGTGGTGTTGTTTAGCGCACGTCATGTTGCCAGATCAGCATATGATGATGATGGAAATTTGATTGAAGTACCTACGATTAATTTTAAAGAACCTTGTTTGTTACACTCTCCTTTCACTGTAAATCCTTCTGTAACAATAGCGGTGAATGCTTCATCGACCGCTCCCGAGGGAATTGCCTGCATGGGGTCTATCGCGGAGGTAACCGCTGAGCTTTGGGTGGAAGAGGGCAAGCATGCGGAACTCTTCATTTAACATATCAGGGTGAGGAAATCGACCTTGAAGCTCCTTTCCGCCGTCTTACAATGCTCGATGCTGTTAAAGAGTATTCAGGTATCGATTTCGCTTCATTCAAGGGCGATGACGATAAGGCAAGAGAAGTTGCAAAAGAGCTTGGAATCGAAGTTAAGAAGACCGATCGCTGGGGCGATATCCTTTCAGAGGTATTTGAAGAAAAGGTTGAGGATGAGCTTGTACAGCCCACATTCATCATGGATTATCCTGTTGAGATATCTCCTCTTACAAAGCGTAAGCCCGATGCTCCTGAGCTTACAGAGCGTTTTGAGCTGTTTATAACACGCCGTGAGTTTGCAAATGCATACTCAGAGCTTAATGACCCCATCGATCAGATGGAGCGTTTCCGCCATCAGCTTGAGCTGCGTGAGGCAGGAGACGATGAGGCAAATATGCTTGACAGCGACTTTGTGGCTGCTCTCGAGTATGGTATGCCTCCCACAGGCGGTATGGGTATGGGCATTGACAGACTTACAATGCTTCTTACTGACAGCGCATCTATAAGAGACGTTCTCCTCTTCCCGACGATGAAACCCATTGAGAAATAAAAATTTCTCTAAATTTGGTGGGAAGAAATATTCCCAGTCAGAAAAATTATATAATTAACACAATAAATGGGCAGTCTAATTTTGAAGTGACCCCAAAATGTTAGACAATATTTGAAAAAGAAAATTGTTTAAGCAGCCGAAGGGGCTTGTTGTCTGTGAATTGCAGGCGACAAGCCCTTTAGCTTTGCCTTAATTTTGCAGTAATCAGGAAAGGTTATTAGCTTTTGCTTGAAGCGCTTTATAAATTCAAATTTTTGCAGATAAATAGGACAGCGTCAGATATTATGTATATCGCCTGCGGACAAAAATCCGCAGGCAATTTTTATGTGATTCAAATATTCTGACCGTTACAAGTTATAAATGTTATAACATACGCATATGTAAATTATAAAAAATGATTTTACTTGTCAAAACACGCTATTTTAATTGACTGAAACGACAAATTTTGATACTCTTTTCACAAGGAGGAGAAGAAAAATGTATGAAAAAACCGAACCTCTTTGGCTGAATGTATATAAGAAAATCAAATATGATATAACAACTTCAAAATATAAAGAAGGGGACTACCTTCCAAACGAGCTGGAGCTTACTTCGATTTACAATGTAAGCCGTATAACGGTGCGAACTGCTCTTGCAAAGCTTGCCGACGACGGGCTGATAAAAAGAATTAAGGGTAAGGGAACAGTTGTACAGCGTGGAAAAATAGGTGAACCGCTTTTAAAAATCAGGGGCTTTACTCAGGAAATGAAGCAGAACGGACTCATACCTGGTACTGACTATGCAAAATACGAACAGAAAACAGTTTCCGGTTATGTGGCGGAGATTTTCGGAGTTAATCTAAGCAAAAAATTTAATGTTATAGAGCGGGTAAGAAGCATAAACGGCACAACGGTAGGATATTTTGTCACCTATATAACTCCTGATGTGGCACTTCCCCATGACAGCAGTCTTTACTATGGTTCCCTTTATGAGCTTCTTGAGGAAAAAGGAATAGTTGTTGACAGTGTCACACAGACAATAAGTGCCGAAATAGCTGATAAAACAACAGTAAAAATGCTGGGCCTTGTTAAAGGCGAGGCCATAATGGTCATGAAGCGTTTCGGATACATGAACGGAAAACTCGTCGAGTACAGTATCTGTAAATACGACGGGAAACGATATGAATACAAAATGGAAATGAAAGGATGAGGGGTCTTGGCATCAGCAGTAAAAAAGCACAACTACGAAAGGCAGGTAGATACAAAGGAATTATGTAAGCTCCTTTTTCCGTGATATGTCCTATGCACTTATAGGCGGATATCTCACTTTGTTCTACATCGACATCATGGGCTTTGCAGGAACGGCGGCGCTTATTGTAATTCCCATAATCACCAGACTGTGGGACGGCGTAAATGATCCGCTTTTGGGAGCCTATTTTGACAAGAGAAGCTACGGCAAAGAAAAGGCACGACCGATTTTCAAATCCACTTCCATAGTAGTTGCGGTGCTCATAGTGCTGATGTTCTACGCACCGAAATTTTCAGAAAATCCCTATACGGATTATGTTATCAAAAGCATATACGCTGTTATAACATACATAATTCTCGAAGCCATGCACACCCTTAACGGAACGGCTTTTATGTCCCTTTATAACTCAATTTCAGAAAACCCCGATGAAAGAACGGAAATAATCTCTATTGCGAGACTCTTTTCTACAGCAGGTACAGGTGTTGTAGGCGGACTTGTTCCGATTCTTCTCGGCTTTTTCAGAAATGACGACGTTGTGGCAAAAACATATATCTATCTTGGTGTTGCCTGCTTTGTGGCAGTGGCTTTCCTCATATACAATGCTTTGATGTACCGTTTTGTACACGAAAGAGGAATTGTTCCGCCTCCCGAAAAGCAGAAGATACTCCCAATGTTCAAACGCTTTACACAGAATAAGCTCATTCTTCTCATAATTCTCAGCAGCTGTATTTCAAATTTTATAAACTACGGTACAATTCAGCTTTACTTCTATACCTACAATATGGGAAGTCCGTCTCTTCAGACTATTTTCTATATTTTCACAATACCGTCATTCCTTCTCGGTACTTTCCTTGTACCTAAACTCACTAAGAGATTCAATAAAAGAGATCTCATGATAGCCTGTTATCTTGTTATGGCTCTTGCAAACGGACTTTTCCTTTTCGCAGGATATAAGCCTCCTGTATGGGTAGTGCTGACAGTACTGTTCCTCAATAATATTCCCTTCTGCATAAAAGGTGTACTTTACTGGAGTATGGTTGCCGACAGTGTGGATTACGGCGAATGGAAGACCGGTTACAGAAACGACGGACTTATTTATGCCATAGAGGGCTGTGCGTCCAAGATAATCGGTTCTGTGGGAGCTATATTTACCGGTGTTGTAATTTCAGCTATAAACTATATTCCCAATGCAGCATATCAGACTGAAAGCACCATGAAAGGACTTTTCTATATTCCCCAGATAGTCATAGTAGTAACCTCACTTCTTTCCGTAATACCGTTTTTGTTCTATGATCTTGACAGAAAGAAACATGAGAAGATACTCGGTGAACTTAAACAGCGTAAGAGCGCCGCTCAGTTACAGGGAGAGGAGATGCATCAGTCATGAAAAAAGCTCTGAAAGCAGCTGCGGTTGTTTTGTCGTTGGTGGTATTTGCTCTTTACATAGCCGGAGCCAGCCGCATAATAAATATTTTTGTAAAGCCCACTGAACCTTTCAGCGAGCAGTTCGGCAGTTATACAATTGTTTCCGCTCAGGGAGATATAGACCCCGATGACCCCAATGAAAACAGCATTTTCGATAATGCAGATAAAAATCTTCTTTACGGAGAAAACACTCAGCTCAGCGGAAAACAGCTGATGAATCTCTATAAGGCGGAGCTTTCCGAAAACGAGAAATCAGAGAAAGACCAAATAAAAATAGAAATATCGGAAGATGTGGCAGAGGATCAATCAATAATGGCAGTGCAGGTTGATGAAAAAAATAACTGCCATGTTATAGAACACAGTATCGTTTCTGAGAAAGAGGACGGAGCCAAAAAATATTACATGGTTTTCAGCATAGATGAGCCGGGATATTACGGAATGCTTTCCGATCGTGGTCAGGCGCATCTTTCGGGAATGATAGCCGCTGTGACATTAGGTGTAATTATAGTATTTTACGTCCTTGTGTTTGTCCTTCCCGATATAAGGAAGAAAAGAAAAAAATAAGGAATTCAAAGAAAAAATTTAAAAGGGATTGGGCACAGCGAAATTTTCTGATAAATGTTCCGCTGTGCCCATAGATAGCTGATTAATATACAAAAATTTATCAGCTGTCAATCATTGCAGCACGGCTGTAACTTATGAATAAGCCCGTGTTTTTTGCACTTTATAAGACAAATAAAACAGCATTAAAAAATTTCTCATAATCAGAATTAATTAAATTACTGAAAAGGCTGGTTAAACTTATGAGCAATAGAAAGAAAATTTTTACATTGGCAGGAGCTCATCTTGATACAACATGGCTGTGGGATTTGGAGACTACTATCAGTCAGTTTCTGCCTTCAACTCTTAAAGATAATTTCAGTCTCTTTGAAAAATTCCCAGATTATCATTTTGGTTTTGAGGGTTCGTACAGATATGAAATGGCCGAGGAATATTATCCGGAAGACTTCAAAAAGCTCTGCGAATATGTTAAGCAGGGAAAATGGACTCCACTTGGCAGCGCATATGAAAACGGCGATGTTAACCAGCCGTCCCCGGAGGCTCTTTTCAGAAATATTCTTTACGGCAATGACTATTTTGAAAAGAAGTTTGGAAAGCCGTCAAACGATATTTATCTTCCCGACTGCTTCGGTTTCGGCTATGCTTTGCCGTCCGTTATGGCTCATGCAGGACTCAAAGGCTTTTCAACGGGTAAGCTCGCTTGGGGCAGTGCGTACGGAATTCCCTTTGACCTTGGAAAATGGTACGGCGTGGATGGAAGATTTGTATATGCAAATATTAATCCCGGTCCCTATTCGAGAAACCTTTATACTGTCAGAAAAAACAGAACAATTGTTCCTAAACTTAAGGAGAATATTGAGAAATATAATTTACCCATAACTGCGGCGTTTTACGGAAATGGAGACAGGGGCGGAGCCCCCTCTGCAAAGAGCGTCAAAAAGGTACTTGGGGAAATGATGAAAAATCCTCAGAAAGACACCGACGTTCTGTCCTCCACATCCGTGGAACTGTTCGAGTATATGGATAAAGAACTTACAACGGAACAGAAAAATAAGCTTCCCACATGGAATAATGAGCTTTTGATGACAAACCACGGAGCGGGAAGTTATACTTCGAGAGCTGTCGGCTCAAGGTGGAATAAAAACTGTGAAAGACTTGCGGATGCAGCGGAAAGAAGCCTTGTTGCGGCAAATTATCTGTGCGGATATAAGTATCCGCAGGAGGTAATGGATACGGCATGGAAAAGGGTTATCGCCCATCATTTCCACGACGATATTACGGGAACCTCTTTCCAGAAATGCTATAAGCGAAACTGGAATGATTATATTCTTTCGCAGAATCAGTTTGCAGAGGAATACAGAGCGGCAAATGAAGCAATTTCCGAAGAGCTTGATATGTCCTTTGTAAAGGGAAGAGCTGTTGTGATTAATAATCCTACTCAGTATGAACGCTGTGAGGCTGTGACAGCAGATGTAAATATCAGCGGTTACGCAAAGGTTCTTGATTCAAAGGGAGAAGAAGCTCCGTCACATGCGGGAGCCGGTAAGGTCAGCTTTTTGGCAAAGGTTCCGCCCTTTGGTGTATGTGTATATGATGTGCAGGAATCGGATGTCCCCTGCACAGCTTCAACGGGTCTTTCGGTGACTGAGAGAACACTGGAAAACAAACACCTTAAAGTGGTACTGGATGAAAACGGAGATATCTGCGAGATATTCAGCAAAAAGCTTGGCGTTAATGTCCTTTCCGGAAAAATAGAGCTTTCCTTGTTCGATTATAAGGGAAGCAAACCATGGCCGGCATGGGAGCTTACATATAAAGAGCTGATGAAAGCTCCCAGGGAATATGCCCGCAATCCTCAATTTGAAATTGCGGAAAATTCTCCTGTCAAGGGAGTTATCAAAGTTACAAGAACGGCTGGAAAAAGCCGATTTGTCCAGTATCTTTCTCTGGATTGTGAAAGCGAAACCCTTAGGGTATTTAATGAAGTCGACTGGCGTTCAACTGCTTCACTTTTGAAAGTCCAGTTCCCCCTTAAACCCACAAACAGTATTGCTTCTTATGACTTGGGTCTGGGCTACATCAAAAGAGGAAACAACACAGAAAAACAATATGAAGTACCGGCTCATATTTGGGCAGACATTACCGATACAAGTGAAAAATACGGTGTGTCCGTATTCAGCGATTCAAGAACCGGCTGGGATAAACCCAATGATAATGCACTGCGCCTTACTGTTGTTCACACTCCGGCATATGCTTATCGCTGGGAGACATCGCAGCACCTTATGGATTTAGGTATAAACCGTTTTTCATTCGGTGTTTTCTGCCACAGCGGAAAAGTCGGCAGCGACACTCAGACCGCCGCACAGTGCTTTAATCAGCCTATGAATTGTTTCGTTTCAAATCCTCACAGCGGTAAGGTCAAGGACGGATATTCCTTTGCAAGAGTCAGTGATAATTCTGTTATTGTCAGAGCCATAAAGAAAGCCCAGAACTCCGACGAAATAATTGTCCGCTTTAATGAGGGTGAGGGAAAAGAGAAAAAGAGCGTTATTTTCGAAATGGGCGACGGTATAGAATCCGCTTTTGAAACTTTGGCAAACGAAAAGCATGTTGCCGAAGCTGCGGTAAAGGACGGAAAACTTATTTTCGATATAGATGCATTTGCGCCGAAAACCTTTGCTGTAAAATTAAAAGGTAAAAAAGAGGAAAAGACAAGCCGTGAAAAGCGTATTTCACTGCCGTTTAACTTTTCTCTTATTTCGGAGAACCACAGCGGAGCAGGAAACAATTTCCTTACCATACCGAGAGAAATAATGCCTCAAACAGTTACCTGCGGCGGAATAGGTTTTGATATAGGTAAAGAAAAAGAAAACGTACTTCTTTGCCGCAAACAGGTTCTTTCTGTTCCTGAAAACTGCAAGAAGATATATATTCTTGCCTGTTCGCTTAAAAACGATAAAGAAGCTAAATTCTCATTTGGGGAGAATAAAACAAAAATAAAAATAAGCGATTATCAGCAGGCAGTAGGCGCATGGGATCTCATTGGTCTAAAGGAAACAGGGTATATCAAGAAGGATGTACTTGCCTGGAACTCCACTCACGCTCATTTGAACGGGGAAGATGTTCCTGCAAAGCAGCTTTATGTTTTCAGGTATGAACTGCCTGTAATGGGCAGTGAGCTCATTCTGCCCGATGACGAAGATATTTGTATTTTTGCCGTTACAGCAGTATCCGAGGATAACGCTTTTGTATCTGCAAACGAGCTTTATGACAGTCTCGAAAAGCGTGAATTCGATTATGAAATCTCAAAGCATAATTTAAAAATGGCTTCTCCCGCTCTTTTCGAGAGAATACTGGATAAATTTATTGACAGAAATAAGGTCGTTGTTTTAAGTCCTCCTCAGGTCAACACAAAGCTTCAGCTTGGAGATATCTATGGAACACTCCGCAGTATTGATATCTTTTCAGCAATCCGTGAATTATTGAAATAATTATATCTAAGCAAAGGGATACTTTTATGAAAAAACTTAAAAAGCAATGGAAAATACATTTGGTGCATCATACGCACCTTGATATAGGCTATACACACACTCAGGATGAGGTATTGAAACTCCAGCTCGAAAATCTCCGTAAGGCAATGGAGCTGATAAAAAATACCGATAAATATTCTCTTGAAAGTCAGTTTAAATGGAATCCTGAAATTTTGTGGGCTGTGGAACACTGGCTCGACAATGCCAATGAGGAGGAAGTCAAGGATTTTTCTCAACTGGTAAAATCGGGACGAATAGGTCTTGACGGACTCTATGCAAATTTCCTTACGGGACTTTGCAGACCCGAAGAGCTTGATAAGAGCTTTAAAATCAAAAGGAAAATTGAAAAGATCTTGGATATCAAAATCGATTCTGCCATGATTACCGATGTTCCGGGTTGGAACTGGGGACTTACTACTTTGCTCAGGGAAAACGGTATTAAGTATCTCTCCTGCGGCACAAATAACGGTGACAGAATAGGATATATCAAAAAGGCATGGTCGGATGAACCATTTCACTGGGTGTCTCCCAGCGGAAAAGAAAAAACTCTTGTCTATGTTCACGGAAAAGGTTATTCCTGGTTTCATACAGGACCAATGGGTAAAAATAAGGACCTTTCAAGGAAGCTTAATCCCGATAGAATTTCGCAGTATCTTTATGAGCTTGAAAAAGAGAATTATCCCTATGACACAATAATTATCAGATACAATATTGGTGCCGACAACGGTCCCCCTGATGAAAAGTTATCTGATATAGTAAGAGAGTGGAATAAAAAGTACAGCAATATGAAGCTTTTCATTTCCACAACATCACAGGCAATGCGAGATTTTGAAGAGAGCTACGGAAAAAATCTGCCCTGCTATCAGGGAGATATTACCCCCTACTGGGAGGATGGCGCTGCATCATCTGCCCGTGAAACCGCAGTTGCAAGACAGGCAGGAGAAATGTTTACGCAGGCCTCTAATTTGTCATATCTGCTTTCAAAACCCCTTAATGAAAAAATAAGTAACAGAGCGCTGAAAGAGATTCTGCTTTTCAACGAGCACACATGGGGAGCCTATAATTCTATTTCAAAACCCGATCATGAGTTTGCAGTGAGCCAGTGGAACTGGAAAGCGCAGCATGCATATGCTGCACTAAACGACTGTGTAAAGCTTATTGAAGATACTGCGGGCGGAAAGCTTTTGTATCCTGAAGTCTTAACGGATATAATCGAAAAAAATTCTCCTGTGTGCGAAAGTGAATACATAACCGTTCACAACACAAACAGCTGGACTGTAAGCCAGACAATAGAAATAAAAACGGATTATAATTGTGTCTTTGATGAACAAGGTAACGCCGTTCCTTCACAAAAACTTTCTGACGGAAAACTTGCGTTCAGGGTAAAGGATATTCTGCCCCATACTTCACGTATATATCGCCTTGCGTATTCTGATAGTATTGAGCAAAATCATGTAAAGAACAGCGGCGGATTCTCTGTCAGCAATGGCATTGTAGAACTTAAAATAAACGAAAAGACAGGCTGCATTTCGAGCATTAATTATAAAGGCAAGGAGTTTGTAGACAGAAAAAAGGCCTTTGAATTCAATAATTATATTTTTGCAAAGGGAAAGTGGGGCACAAAAAAGATTATTGATAAGTCAGTGCCTGAAATCTCAGTAATTGATAAGGGTGATGTTTTAACAAGAGTAAGGATAAAATGCAAGGGATACAAAACGAGATCCATTATTACGGAAATTACTCTGTACAGGGGCGACGACTGTATTTACATTACCAATATACTGGAGAGAGACGCTGAGCGGAAAAAGGAAGGTCTGCATTTCAGTTTTCCCTTTAATCTTCCTAATGCACGTGTCAAGTATGACACGATTTATGGATCGGCAGAACTGAATAAAGACCAGCTTAAAGGTTCCAATAAAAATTTCATTACAGCTACACGCTGGTTTGATGTATCCGATGAAAAATGCGGAATAAGCTGTGCTCTGCTGGATGCGCCTTTAATAAAAGTAGGAAAGCTTGTCCATGATCCTATCCGAACTGGTAATCCATATTTGTGCGGATGGCTTAAGGAATGTGTTTATGACGGTACTGTTCATTCCTATGTGATGAACAACTACTGGATGACCAATTATAAAGCCGATCAGGAAGGTACAAGCGTATTCAGATATGTTTTCATGCCTCACGGAGTGTACAGCGAAGAACAGACGCAGAAATTTGCCATGGAGCAAATGCAAAGGCTTCTTGTTGTGGAGGGCAAAACAGATAAAATCTCTGTACCATTTGAAATAGATGACAGCAAAGTCATTGTGTCACACTTTGATACCGATGACGGCAAGAAGACTGTAAGGATCTTTAATGCGTCTGAGGAAAATGCTGTTTTGCATATCGATGAAGAAACAGCCATGTTAAATCCCGATAAAATATTAAATTCACATGCGCTCCAATTAGCGCCTAAAGAAACCGTGCTGTTAAATCTTGAGTAAAGATAAATTCTATATGTAAAAAAGAACTGATATTTTTATTTTAAAAGTGGTTTAAAATGAAATGATTTTTCAATATATGGAGAGAGAAGTTTGAGAGGATATAATAATTACGATAAACAGCCGACAATAGAAGTCAGCGGAAAGTTAATAAGCGGATACGAAGAAATTGCCCATGAGCTGAATTTAGCGAATTCCACCCAAAAAACAGTAGTCATGGACTTATATGTAATGGCTGACAGGGATGAAATTACCGAAAATCTCGGAAAATACTTTGATAATGTTTTTATAAGCGATCACTGTGCTTATGAAGGCGATGAGCTTACGAAAAAAATGCAGCGCTGGCTTACAGATGACCGCATTTTCGGCGTTCTTACAACGGATTTTTTAGATGACTTTTTTATTAAAGAAAAGATCAATGAAATGCGTGAAAAGATAAGCTTAAGCAAAGGAAAAACGCTGGTCATCGGCGTAGGCGCCATGCTTATTACACAGGGAGATGTGAATATCCATTGCAGTATTGCCCGCTGGGAAACACAGCTGAGATTCAGGAAAGGATTACCTAACTGGAACTGTGACAATTTTGATATGGACCCACTTACCAAATTTAAAAGAGGCTATTTTGTTGAGTGGCGTCTTGCCGACAAGCACAAGCAAAAGTATTTTGATAAATTTGATTACTTTATGGACACCAATAAAAAGGGAAGTCCAAATATGATTTGCGCCGCTGATTACAAAAACGCTTTAACAGCGGCAGTCAATACACCATTTAGAGTTGTACCCTATTTTGACCCAGGCGTTTGGGGCGGACAGTGGATGAAAGAGGTCTGCGGCCTCGATAAAAATCAGAAAAACTTTGCATGGTGCTTTGACTGTGTACCTGAGGAAAATAGCGTTTTGTATGCTTTTGAAAACGGCATTGCCGAAATGCCAAGTGTTGACATCGTGTTCTTCCGTGGAAGAGAACTTTTAGGCGATAGGGTGCAGGCACGTTTCGGAAATGAATTTCCAATACGTTTTGATTTTCTCGATACGATTGAGGGCGGCAACCTTTCTTTACAGGTTCATCCCACTACCGAGTATATTTCGGAGCACTTCAATATGAGATACACCCAGGACGAAAGCTACTACATACTTGATACTGAAAATTCTGATGCAGGAGTATATCTCGGGGTTAAAAAAGACATTGTTCCCGAAGAGTTTATAGATGCGCTCAATAACGCTCAGGAAACAGGAGAAATGGATGTCGAAAAGTTCGTCAACAGATTCCCGGCAAAAAAACACGACCATTTTCTTATACCGGGAGGTACTATTCATTGTTCCGGCAAAAATACAATGGTTCTTGAAATCAGCAGTACGCCGTATATCTTTACCTTTAAGCTTTGGGACTGGGGAAGAATAGGTCTTGACGGTAAACCACGTCCCATAAATATAGGTCACGGCAAAAATGTAATTGATTACAAAAGGGATACTCAGTGGTGTAAAGAAAATTTAATCAACCGTTTTGAAACAGTTGCTTCAGGTGACGGCTGGACAGAAGAAAAAACAGGACTCCACGAAAGGGAGTTTATTGAAACACGGCGTCACTGGTTTGAAGGGGAAGTTTTCCATAATACAAATGGCAGCGTCAATGTGCTTAATCTCGTCGAGGGTGAGGAAGCAGAAGTCGTAAGTCCCACGGGCAGTTTTGAGAATTTTACCGTCCATTATGGAGAAACTTTTATTATTCCGGCAAATGTAGGCGATTACATTATACGTCCTACCGAAAAAACTCAGGGAGAGCATCTGGCTACCATTAAGGCGTTGGTGAGATAAAGATGATTTTAGCAATAGATATAGGCGGAACCTATACAAAATACGGATATGTCTGCGATGATAAAGTTTTAAGTAAAGGAAAATGGAAAACCATATTTTTTTTTGATGAACTGTGCAAAAAAATAGAAGAGCTTATCAGAGATGATACCGAAAGACTGTGTATTTCAAGCGGCGGATTTTGGGATGAAGAGGGAAACGGATTAGGCTATGAGTCAATTCCCGAAACAGAAAAAAATAATCTTGTGAAGTTTTTTAAAGAGAAATACGGGTTTCCGGTTACTATTCAGAATGATGCAAGGTGTGCTCTTCTGTGTGAGAAAAAATACGGAAGTTTAAAAGACTGTGAAAATGCAGTGGCCTTTGTACTGGGATCATCTGTGGGAAGCGCAGTTCTTATAAACGGCAAATTATATGAGGGCGCACATAAAAAAGCAGGGATGTTTTTTAAAATGCCGGAATCTCTTGAGCCGTACACATATGAAAATTTTGCCAATACGGTTGTGCAGACAGCTGCTTATAAAAAGGCATTTTCTCTTGAAAGCTGCAATATGAAGGATATCGAAAACTTTGCTCAAGAAGGTGAAGAGGCAGCAAAGAATATATTAAAGAATTATATTTCTGCTGTGTCAAAGAAAATTCTCTATTCAAAGCTTATGTATGACCCTGAAAAAATCGTAATAGGCGGAGGAGTTGCAAACAGCTCCATGATTTTTGACAGTATTTTGCAGGAGTACAATAATTTGCTGTGCTTGATAGATGAAAAGAACGATATAACAATTGAAAGAACGAGCTTTGGAGAAGAAAGCAATCTTATCGGAGCAACATTGGAGGAATACTTAAAATGAATAAAGTGATCATTGTTTCAAAAACCCATTTGGATTTGGGTTTTACAGATTTGGCAAATAACGTTTTAAACCGTTATATAAATGAGTTTATACCTAATTCCATTGCCATTGCTGAGGAAGTAAATACCAGCGGGAAAAAGTTTGTATGGACTTTGGGTTCGTGGATAATCAATGAGGCTCTGGAAAGGGGTACTCCCGAGCAGAGGGAAAAATTATCTCGAGCCCTTTCACGAGGTGATATTGTTCCCCATGGTTATCCTTTTACAACTCATACAGAGCTCCTTGACAAAGATACATTAGAATACGGAATGTCTATTGTAAAAGATCTGGATAAGAAGTTCGGCAGAAAGACCATTGCCGCCAAGATGACTGACGTACCGGGACATACAATCGGACTTGTTCCAATTCTGGCAGATGCCGGAATAAAGCTTCTGCATATCGGTGTAAACGGAGCTTCAGCACTTCCCAATGTACCCGAATGTTTTCTGTGGAAGTACGGTGAAAAGGAAGTTATAGTCATATATGACGCAAGCTATGGCGGCGAACATAAAAATGAGTTTATAGATGATATTCTCTATTTTGACCATTCACTTGATAATCGAGGCCCGAGAAACGCAAAGGGAGTGCTTTTAAATTATCAGAGGATAAAAGCCAAGTATCCCGGATATGAAGTTGTGGCGGGAAGTCTTGACGATTATGCCGAGCTTTTGTGGAAAGCAAAGGATAAGCTTCCTGTAATAACATCTGAAATAGGCGATACATGGATACATGGTGCATCAACAGACCCATACAAAGTTGGGGCAATGAGGACTCTCCAGGGTCTGAAAAATGAATGGCTTAAAGACGGGACTCTCAAAAAGGACAGCGAAGAATACAGAAAGCTTTGCAGCAATCTCCTGTGCATTGCTGAGCATACCTGGGGAATGGATACAAAAATCTTTTTCGGTGATTACTATAATTATTTACGCAAAGATTTTGATGAGGCAAGAGAAAAGGATTTAAAAATCAAACGAGGAGGAATTTACAATCTTCCCTTTGCAAAAAGTTTGAGAGAAAATGCAAAGAGGGGAGTTTATTCCACAATAGAGAAAAGCTGGCAGGAGCAGCGTGAATATTTGGATAAGGCTCTTAATGCTTTGTCAGATGAACACAGAAGCATTGCGCAGGATAGATTACAGAAACTCGTCCCAAAAGAAGAATGGGAGCACTTTGACAATGCCTTACAAAAAAACAATATATATAAATGCAGCGATTTTGAAATTTCATTTAATGATTTCGGCGGCATTGAGGTTTTGAAGAGAAATAGTAAGGCGATAATTAAATCAAATTCAAAGCCTCTTCTCGAGTATCGTTCCTACGGAAAGTCTGATTACAGCTATTGGCTTCATCACTATACAAGAAACTTAAATAAAACCAGAGTATGGGCTGTGGGAGATTTTGCTCGTCCGATGTTAGGCCGAGTTGATTCAAAATTCCCAAAAGGCGTATTTAATTATAAAATGGAAAAAGGCTCCTATGCATTTTCGGAAAAAGAGCTAACCGTTATTATTAATTTGTCAGTAGATGATAAATGTTATAAAGAGCTCGGAGCCCCCCGAAAGGCTCAGATAAAATATGTTGTCGACGGTGAAAAAGTGAGAGTTTACTTTAAATGGTTAGGTAAACCTGCTAACAGATTAACTGAAAGCATATGCCTTAATTTTTATCCGAACATTGATAAGAACAGCGTTAAGTTTATCAAATGCGGTTCTCAGATTGACGCTCTGAATATTGCCGAAAACGGCAACAGAAAAATATCAGCTGCCGAAGAATGTCTGTTTACAGTGGAAGGTAATGAATATATTCTTAAAAATCCGTTGTCGCCGCTGGTAACTTCGGGAAATGTAAATATTCTCCATTTTGATAACAAGTATAACGATTATATCAATAACGGAATTTCATTCCTTTTGCATAATAACGTTTGGGGTACTAATTTCCCATTGTGGTACGGCGAAAACGCATATTTTGAATTTGAACTTTGCGAAAATAATTTTCACTAAAATAATAATTAAAGATTCAAATGGAAGAGAAATTATCTTTTTATTTTGAACAGCAATAATGATTACGAATTACAATTAAAAAACTGAGCTGTCAGCTTATTATAATGACAGCTCCGTTAAAAATTTATTTTTATTTTAGGTAATTATCGGAATTTCACTTTGGCATAAAGTGCTATTTTAGTCTTTTGATAACCGGACAATATTCACAAAAAATTTATTTCAATCAAAACAATTATTATATTATACACAAATTGGTTGAGAAATTCTATTTTAAAAATTTTTGTTAGTGGTATTATTATATTCAAAATTTATGCTTTTACATATTTATAAGAAATGTGTTTCAACATTTAAATGAGATATGAGCTGCTCTTTTTTATTCAGCATCCATATAAATTTTTAAAGTGAATCGGAGGATATATTATGGAAAAAACAAGAAGAAAAATAATTATAAAAATTGTTATAGCTGTTATATGTATTGTAGCTCTCATCGCAGCAATGCTTGGAGAATTTTGGGTGTTCCAAAATAATCTCGCAGAAAAGTATACATTCGAAGAGTTTTCCGGTCAGAAGGGCGGAGACAGAATACATTTCCTCAATACCGGAAACAGTGATGCCATCCTTCTCGAAAGTGACGGAAAGTTTGCACTTATTGACTGCGGAGAAGACAGCGACAATCCGAGAGGATTCAAAAGTTTGGACCTTGATGGATATGAAGATTTTGTAGTGGATTACCTTAATTATTTTTGCAAGGATAAGAGCGGTCAAATCAATCTGGAATTTATAATGGGAACTCATTCTCATTCTGACCATATCGGAGGCTTTGATACCGTAATTATGCAGGACAATGTTCATATTAAAAAAGCATACTTCAAAAAATATTATGAGGACAGAATAATCGAAGAGGAAGTTGAAGACTGGGATAACAAGGAAATGTATGAAGACGTTATAAGCGCCGTAAATGAAAAGGAGATTGAGCTTATTCAGGATCTTACTGATGTTTCCTTTAAATTTGGTTCTTTCAATATAACAGTGTTTAACGGAGAAGAACCCAAAGAGGGAGAAAAAGTAGGAGAAAATGAAAATTCACTTGCCGTGCTTGTCGAAAAGGATGGGTACAGAGTGATGCTCAGCGGTGATTTAAATAACCTTGATGGAGATGAAGAGCGTATTGCTCCCGAAGTTGGTAAGGTTGACGTTTTAAAATTAGGTCATCATGGATATAGTCATTCTTCCACAAAGAATTATATTGATGCTCTTAGCCCGAACATTGCCATTCAGACAACGGGAAATCCTGCAAATTTTTCGGTGATTTATAATGTGTCCCTTACACATAAAGCTCCTATTTATTCTACAGTAAAGCATAACGGGATAATACTTGATTTAAGCGATGTAAGTAATGTAAAGCTTATTGATAATGTAGACATATAAAAACTTTTAATTATAGTAATTAAGATGTTAAAAGGAATTTTCAGATTTTTGTGTGCAGCAGTTTTATAAAGGATAATGAGGGGAATTAAAATGAGCGTTAAGAAAATTATTGCAATAATATTAGGTGTAATTTTATTAATAGCAGTTTTGGTAGTTGCTGCGTCGGCAATAGCGTCGTCATTTTACAGCAAGAAAAACATGGAGCTTGCTGAAAGTTTTGATAAGGTTGAAAAAGAAGATCAGCTCACACCTGAGAAAGATGAAAACGGCAACTGGTATTTTGTAACAGATCGTGAATTTAAGATTATGCAGCTTACTGATATACATATCGGCGGAGGCTGGTTATCGGCAAAAAAGGACGCTCAGGCTCTTAACTGCATTGCCGCCATGATTGCTGAGGAAAAGCCGGATTTGGTAATCGCCACAGGTGATGTAGCTTTTCCGTTCCCCGATAAGGCAGGAACGCTAAACAATCTTGCTGCGGCTAAAATTTTTGCAAAGCTAATGGATAAGCTCGGAGTATACTGGACTGTCGCTTTCGGAAATCACGATACCGAAGCATATAGCTTCTATTCCCGTGAAAAGCTGGGCAAATACTATATGAGCGATGAACTCAGGTATTGCCTTTATACTCCCGGCCCTGAAGAAGTTGATGGCTACGGCAACCAGATTATAAATGTAAAAAATTCCAAGGGCCTTATTACACAGTCACTTATTATGTTTGATTCTCATTCATATCCCGGCATTGTTGACATTGGCGGAAAATACGATAATATTCATCAGAATCAGATTGACTGGTACAGAAAAAATATACAGGAGCTTAAGAGTTATAATGCTGAGATTTTGAAAACATTGTCCTCAGACTCCCTTGCGTATCCGGAGGATACATATAAAAATGTAAAATCTCTTGCTTTTTTCCATATTCCTCTAAGGGAATATGATACCGCATGGTCCGAATACGAAAGCGCAGGCTTTAAAAATACTGAAAATGTAAAATACGTTTACGGAGAGAAAAACGAAAACGTTTGCTGCGGTGCGGAAGATGATGAAGTTTTTGAAACCATGCTCCAGTTAGGCTCTACACAGGGAGTTTTTGTAGGACACGACCATGTCAATAATTACTCCCTGGAATATAAAGGCATACGGCTTACATATGGACTCAGTGTTGACTATCTTGCCTATAAAGATATAGATAAAAAAGGCGATTACCGTGGATGCACCATGATTACAACTTATCCTGACGGTAAATTTGACTGCCGTGCAGAAAGCTATTATCAGGATAAATACACTCCTAAATATGAAAAAGAATCAGTAATTTTTGAAAAATAACAATAACGCATTTTTCGCTTTATTTTACGACATAAAAGAAAGAGCACTTTCATACCGTAAAAATTTAACAGTTTGATGTTGTTTGCAGGGGAGAAGCATAATGGAGAAAATAACTGAATATCTGTCTTTTAACCGTTACAGAAAAACGGAAAAAATATCACAGGATAAATATCCGCTGAAAAAAGCTCTGATTTCATCTGATTTTGAGGTTCAAAGCTTTTGTGAAGAAGATCATAACAGCGGTAAAAAGGACATAAAAATATCGGTGCTGATAAAGCGAAAAGTAAAACAGGCAGCAGTAAGTATAGATTTTGAGGTCGAAGGCTGGGGTAGGGAAAACTATGTGTTTGCTCCTGCGGCGTTATATAACGGAAATCGCTTTTACAGCGTAAAGTGTGATTATGCTCCTTACTATACCGACAGCGACAGAGAAAAGTGCGCCTTAGCTCCTGTAATTACCGATGTGCCACGCCTTGGGGGAGAAAACAGTGTTGCCCAATTGACAACTGGTGATCTTTCAACTCCATGTGTCGGATGGCTTTCTCCTAATGATAATAAAGGACATCTCATGTTGTGGAAACAGAAAAACGAAGCGGGTATTTTCGGTTTGACTGTAAGGGAAATGAGTGAGGGAAAAGCGTGTTTTTCAATATCCTCACCTTGTGTCAGAGAAAAAACCAAATACGTAATGTGCTCTACTCAGGCTAAATCAGACGATGAAACACGTGACTTCAAAGCCGGTGATAAACTTAACTTTGAAATAAGTGTATTTGATTTTTATTGTGAAAGCAAAACTGAATTTTTAAACAAATTTTTTGAAATACGCTCCATGAGAAGTTTGCCCTATTCTCTTCCTCAGGGTGTGCCATGGTCTTATGCTTTTAGCCTCCTTGAAGATAAATATAACAGGCGCAACTGGCTTTCTGAGGGAGGATTTTATAAGTCCTCGGAAGCTGTTTCAGGTATTTACCGCCAATGGCAGACAGGCTGGGTAGGGGGAGGAATGAACATACTTCCACAGCTTTTACTTGGTAACAGTGAAAGCGTAGAAAAAAGCAAAAAGACTCTTGATTTTATTTTCGGACCTCTTCAGCATCCGTCAGGTTTTCTTTACGGAATTTACTGTGATTCAAAGTTTTACGGTGACCGTTTTGATGACGTTGAAGATAAAAGCGTTACAATGAGCAGAAAAAATGCCGATGCACTTTATTTTATTGCAAAAGAGCTTTTATGTTTCGAAAAAATGGGAGAACCTGTAAAGGAAAGCTGGAAAAAGGGACTTTTGAATCTTGCAAATGCCTTTTTGGATTTTTACGATAAAAACGGAGATTTTGCACAGCTTATAGATATGGGCGAATTTAAGCCCTTTGCCGCAAAAACTGCTTCCGCAGCTATTGCTCCGGCAGGACTTGCCCTTTGCTTTAAATACTTTTCAGATAAAAAATACCTTAGCTGTGCCTGTGAGGCTGCTCAGAAATATTATGATGAATATGTAAAAGAGGGATTTACCAATGGCGGTCCGGGAGAAATTCTAGGATGTCCCGACAGTGAATCAGCCTTTGGTATGTTTGAAAGTCTGATAGTTCTTTATTCGGTTACAGGCGATAAAAAATGGATCGATTACGCAAAAGATACCGCTTCTCTCTGTGCCAGTTGGTGCGTTTCATATGATTACGAGTATGAAAAGGATACCCAATTTTATCGTCGGGGAATATCTACAAACGGTGCGGTATGGGCAAGCGTACAGAATAAGCACGCAGCGCCGGGTATATGCACTCTTTCCGGTGCATCCCTTTTCCGTATGTTCAGAGCTTCCGGAGATGAAAGATATTTGGAACTTTGCCGTGACATAAGTCATAATATAACGCAGTTTTTGAGTACGTACGATAATCCCGTTTATTTCAGTTATGTTTTTGGCGGAAAGGGCAGCGTAAAAATCCAGAAAAAGCTTAACGGTTTATGTGCGGATATTTTGATTAGAGCCCATAAATCAGGAAAAGCAGTACAGCGGCTTACTGATGGTATTTATAAAAAATTCACTGTGCCGGTTGGATGCATGGGAGAAAGATGCAATCTTTCCGACTGGGAGGGAAAGGAAAATATTGGTGAACTTCCGGGCGGTTCATGCTGGTGCGAGGTTTCCACTATGCTCGTCTGGCTCGAAGTACCTGCGGTTTATGTAAATCCTGATACCGGTTTTGCCTATGCTCTCGACCATGTTGAATGCAGTTTTAAAGACGGAATGCTTATACTTAAAAATCCCACCGATTACGATGCAATATACCGTGTGTTTTCCGAAAACAGCCGTGACAGACAAATACCCCTTGAAGATACATATATGCTGGATTTGAAAAGCGTAAAAGTGAAAGCTAATGAAAGCATATCAATTAAATTGTGAGGTGTACATATATGCTGGAAATAAAAAATGGAGCCTTTTATATGGATGATAACCCCTTTAACATCTATTCCGGCGCTATGCATTACTTCAGAATTCCATGTGAATACTGGGCGGATAGACTTAAAAAACTGAAAGCAGCAGGTTTCAATACAGTTGAAACCTATATAGCGTGGAATGTGCATCAGCCAAAAGATGAGGAAGTTTACGATTTTGAGGGACAGAACAACGTTTTTGAATTTATCAAAACGGCTCAGCGTGAGGGGCTTTATGTTATTGTGCGTCCAGGTCCCTATATATGTGCGGAATGGGAGTTCGGCGGATTCCCTGCATGGCTTTTAAAGTATGATGATATAAAACTTCGCTGTTATAATGAAAGATATATAGGCTTTGTAAAGAGATATTTTGATGTGCTTATTCCAAAACTTGCAGAGCTTCAGGTGACAAAGGGCGGACCGATTATAGCTGTACAGATCGAAAATGAATATGGAAGCTACGGTACAGATAAAAAATATCTGAGATTTATCAGGGATAATCTTCGCCAAAACGGTATTGATGTTATGCTCTTTACTTCCGATGGTGAAAGCAAATACTGTCTGTCCGGCGGTAGTCTCCCGGAAGAATACAAGGTTGTGAATTTTGGTTCATATCCTAAAACAGGTTTTGCAGATTTGAAAGAATATCAGCCGGATAAACCCCTTATGTGTGGTGAAATGTGGTGCGGCTGGTTTGATCATTTCCGTGAAAAGCACCACGGCGGGGTAGATATCGGTGTAAAGAAGAGATTCAGCAGAATACTCAATGAATTTTTTGAGCAGGATGCAAGCTTTAATTTTTATATGTTCCACGGAGGAACAAATTTCGGTTATATGGCAGGGGCAAACTATGCAAAAATTTATCAGCCTATAACCACCAGCTATGATTACGGTGCACCGCTCAATGAGTACGGTGATTATACGAAGAAATATTACATAATGCGTGAGCTTTTGTGCAGAAAACAGGAAATTGAACCGCCTGAGCTTCCTCCGAGACCCCAAACACAGTACATTGGTGAAGTAAAGCTAACGGAAAGTGCATCCTTTATTGAAAATATAAAGCTTAACGGTACAAAACACTCCGATCATTTTGCCCATTATATGGAGCATTACGGACAGAATTACGGCATGATACTCTATCATACCGAAATAGAAGGGGATTATCCGGCAACTTCCATAGCTGCCGATGGAGTGCACGATATTGCTTCAGTGTATATAAATGGGAAATTAATAGGAAGATTTGACCGCTCCGCTTCTCTCACTAAAAAGCAGATAAAAGCTGGTATGGATGCTCCTGAGAGCTTTTCATTCCCGATTCCCGCCTTCAAGGGAAAAATTACCGTTGATATTCTCGTAGAGGCAATGGGCAGAATTAACTTTGCAAAAAGGATACATGACCGTAAGGGTCTTAAAAATGTGATGATTGGCGATCAGTACGTTTACGATTTTGACGTTTACACAATTCCTCTTGATAAAACAGAAAATCTGACTTTTGCAAATGGTATTAACGACAGTTTTCCAGTTTACCTGAAAGGTAAATTCAAGGCAAGTTCAAGACATGACTGCTTTGTGGATATAAGAAATTTCACAAAAGGTTATGTTTTTGTAAACGGCAGAAATTTAGGAAGATACTGGAATGTGGGTCCCCAGCGTACTTTGTATATTCCCGGGGTATGGCTTAAAGAGGAAAATGAGATAATTGTTTTTGAAACTCAGAGCTTTAAAAAGCCGATAGTCCAAATTACTGATAAGCATATATTCAAATAAATTTTAGAGAATTTGTGATATATTCAGGCTGCGGAAGATGGGAGAAACTTATGAAACAATTTAAGTTTGAGCTTGATTGTAACGGTAAAACAGAAAATGTTAAAAAGCACTGGCAGTTTTGTGTTGGCAGCGGTCATGCTGCACTGGCACAGAGAGCAGACTATGTGCAGCAGCTAAAAATTGTTCATGATGAACTCGGTATTGAGCGGGTGCGTTTCCACGGTGTTTTTGACGATGATATGAATGTCTGTGTGTGCCTTGAAGACCATCTACCCCTGAGGATAACAGGAAGCCGAAAAATATTTAATTTCTATCAGGTGGGACGTGTTTATGATAATCTGCTCAGTGCGGGCATGAAGCCATTTGTGGAAATAAGCTTTATGCCCTCTGCTCTGGCATCAGGAAAAAAGACTATTTTCCATTATAAGGGTAATGTAACTTTGCCGAAAAAGACAGAACAATGGCAGCAGTTTATACGTGAGTTTGCCGAATTTCTTATTGACAGATATGGTATTGATGAAGTAAGCACATGGTATTTTGAAGTCTGGAACGAGCCTGACCTTTCTTGCTTCTTTAAGGGAACTATGAAAGATTATTTCAGGTTTTACGCCAATACAGTAGCTGCTTTAAAAGGAGTCAGTGAAAAACTGATTGTAGGCGGACCTGCCACAACTGCGGGTAAGCATATTACTGAATTTTTGGATTTTTGTAAAAGAGAAAACGTACCTGTGGATTTTATTTCTACCCACCAGTATCCTACCGACGCTCTCGGTCATACCGTTAATAGTGAACGCCTCAGAGCCATAAGAAAACTGAGAACGGGAATTTACAGCAATACTCTCAGAAGTATGCTTCAGCCGATTTTTGATAACGTCAACGATTTCTCAAATAACCTTAAAGGATATATGACGAGAGAAGCTAAACGTGTGCGGAAAGATGCATGTAATCTTCCAGTGTACTATACGGAGTGGAGCATCAGTTCAAACTGCGTAGCAGAAATTCATGATAAACCTAAGGCGGCATCTTTCCTTGTCAAAACAGTTCTCGACAATCAGGGGATTATTGACGGCAGCAGTTACTGGACTTTCTCTGATATTTTTGAAGAACTTTTCTTTTTTGCCGATCCCTTTTGCGGCGGCTTTGGGCTTATGACAATTGATGCAATCAAAAAGCCTACATTTTATGCAATGAAAATGCTTGCGGCGCTTCCTGATAAAAGGTACACCTTGCCGATTACTGATGATAATGTAGAAATGACAGCTTTCTGTGATAATACTGGCAGCGTTTACATAATGCTGTATGCTCAAAATTTTACAGAGGACGGCGGAGAATATTCTGCGGTTATCAGTTTAAAAAATGCTCCGGATTTTTCAGATGTTTCCATTGAAAGAGTAGGAAAGGGCAGTGGAGATCCGTTTTCAATTTGGGAAGAAATGGGAAAACCAGCGGTCCTTACTCCTGAGGAAGTTGAAAGAATAAAGCAAAATTCTCAGCCCTTTAAAGGCACTCTTGATTCAGAAAAAATAAATACTGAAAAAAGTATTAAAATAAAGCTTTCAGATAACGATGTAATTATGCTTATATTGAGAAAATAATTTTGCAGTGTGCACGAAGTAAATCGAGTAATATTGATTATTAAAGAAACTGAAAAGGGAAGCAGACATTTTTGCGTGTTTGCTTCCCTTTAAGTTTTTATAATTTCTAAAACTATTTTGTTTGCCCATACGAATACATGTATGAGAGAAAGAAAAACGGTGAAAAAGAGCCGCCTGATGATATAATATACAAAATAATTATTTGCATGAGGTAAAGCGGTGGAGCACGAAAAAGTTTTAATTAAAAGAATACAAAAACACGGCGATAAAAAAGCGGCGGACGAGCTTATTTCTGCATATTATAAGGAGATTTACGCCTTTGTTTACAGGCAGACTGGGGAAATGCAGCTTTCCATGGATTTGACACAGGAAATTTTTATTTCCATGCTCCGGTCAATAGATGCATATACGCCGAAGAAAGCAGCTTTTAAAACATGGCTGTACAGAATAGCGTCAAACAAAGTGGTGGATTATTTCCGCTCGGCAAACTATAAATATTTTTCGCAGATAACCGATATTGAAGAATGTGAGTTCTTTTTGTCAGACAGCGGAGATATGGAAACGCAAGCCGAACATAAATTGCTTGTGCAGAAAGTTATGTGTTATCTGACGCAGTATGATTTTGAAATTCAGCAGATAATGAGACTTAAATTTTTCTCAGATAAAACCTTCCGTGAAATTGCCGAGATAATGTCACTTTCGGAAAACACAGTGAAAACAAAGTATTATAAAGCTTTAAAAAATCTCAGAAAGGATGTGGAAGCAGATGAAAATTGAATATCCAACCAATGAACAAATAGAAAAATCTGTTGGAATCATCTGCCGTGAGGGTATAGAAAAGAGAGATACAATTTATTCTTTTCTCAAAAATATGACCTTTAATCTGGGTATTAAAAACATTTTCTACGGTGTCTACGACGTTATGCTTATTTCGCTTATCGTCACAGGTGCTGTATACACTCTCTTTTACTTTTCCATTAACAATTTACCTCATGCAGAAGAAAAAATTTATCTCTTCTCCTTTACTTTTGCGCCTTTTATGTTTGCGCTTTTGTTTTTCCTTAACTTCGCAAAGGAAAGAACATCGGACACTTTCATAATCAAAATGACCTGTAAATACTCATTTCTGCATCTGCTCGCTTATCGTATGTTTGTCTTTTCTCTTCTGAGTGTAGTGGTAAATTCATTATATATACTTGTTCTTTTCTCAGATTTTAAAATTTCCTTTGTAACGGTTATAAGTCTTTCTCTTTCAGCTCTTTTTGTTTACTCACTTTTGCTGATTGCAATGCTCCTTAAATTCTCCACTTTAAAGCCCGTAATTGCTTTCTCGGTTTTGTGGATTGCTGCTGACATTCTTTTTTATGTTTACCCCAAGGATTTTTTAATGGGACTCCTCAAATCAGTTCCGCTGTTTGTATGGATGATAATTGTTGCCGGCGCAGCAATATTATATTTTACTTCTCTGCCAAAGCTTATCTCTAAAAGGAGGAATGAATATGCTTACAGTTAAAAACGTCACAAAAAAATACGGGAATTTTACGGCTCTTGACAATATCAGTATTGAGTTCGGGAATGGTGTTTACGGTATTGTAGCTCCCAACGGAGCAGGTAAAACGACTCTCATTAAAATGCTTGCAACCCTTTCTTTTCCATCCTCGGGAGAAATTCTGTGGGACGGTACTGAGATAACCAAGCTCGATGAAAAATACCGTGAGATTATAGGATTTCTTCCCCAGCAGTTCGGATATTACAAAGATTATACACCGGTAAAATATCTTAAATATCTTGCAGCATTAAAGGGAGTAAACGAGGGAGTAGATGAGAAAATCAAGGAGCTTTTAAAGCTTGTATCTCTCGAAGATGTTGCAAATAAAAAGATGAAGAAATTTTCAGGCGGTATGATTCAGCGTGTGGGAATTGCTCAGGCGCTTTTGAATGACCCTAAAATTCTGCTTTTAGATGAACCTACGGCGGGACTTGACCCCAAGGAACGTGTACGTTTCAGAAATATAATTTCTTCATTGTCAAAGTACAAAACGGTTTTGCTCTCTACCCATATTGTCTCAGATGTTGAGTCCATAGCTAATAAAATAGTGATGATAAAGGACCACAAAATTCTTTATAACAACAGCGTCGAGGATATCTGTTCACAGCTTGATACAGAAATTTTCGAACTTACAATCAGCGATGCCCAGTTTGATGAATTTACGGAAAAATATCAGGTTCTGTCTCACCGATACGACGGCGGTACTATAAAAATCCGTTTTGCAGGAGAGGCAGTACCCGGAGCGATTCCTGTCAAACCAACGCTGGAAGATGTATTTTTATATTCTTTTAGGGACTGATGAAGCTATGAAGATTTTCAGAAACGAATTTATAAAATCAGCGTCCGATAAAATAGTTTATGTTTTTATTATTCTGTCTCTGCTTGTAAATTTCGGTGTGCTTATTCAGCATAGCTCATACCGTGACAGTACTAAATTTATAAACGGTGTAATTGCAGAAACAGGAGCGGAAATTACTCCTGAGTCTCTTAAGCAGATGAAAGCCATAGCTCAGGAGAAATACGACTCTCTGGCAAAGTCTTTTAAAGAAAAATATAAAAAAGAGCCTCAGTCTATTGACGAAATATTTATGTATATGTCAGGAAGTGTAAAAGACGGAGATTATTACACCACCGAAATTGAAAATTACAATACTTTAATGAGTATGATTGAAAATGCTGAAACTCAGCTTTTAAAAGCCGGAACGGAAAATGAAAATGCGGGCTATTTCACCTCTCCCGGAGTGTCACTGGTAAATGAACTGCTTTACTCAAAGCTCCTAATTTTAATCTATATTGAAATGTCACTTTTAGGGGCTTATATGGTGCTTAAGAGTGTGTATCACGAATTTAATAAGGATACACAGTCTGTAATTTTCAGTACAAAAACAGGCCGCAGCCTGCAAGGGGTAAAGCTTTATACAGGTCTGGTTTCTATATCGGTGATCTATTGGTTTATAAGCCTTTTATCTATCATTGCATATTTTATTTTTTACCGTATGGACGGATTTTTAAATTTACCTGTAAGCCTTGCGGGAATAAATACTCCCTATGGCTTTACGGTAATAACTTATCTTATTGTTCATCTGCTTATAGGTTATCTTCTTGTAATTGTGTTTTCTCTTTTATCTTTTGCCTTAGCCTTGCAGATAAAAAATCAGTATATGGGTCTTGTGGCATATCTTGGCATTACAACACTCATGTTTATATTGAGCATAGGTGCGGGAGAAAATGCACCGGCATTAATGAGAGTTTTAGCTTATAACCCTGTTACTTTACTTATTAATCTCGGTACAGGAAACAACATTTTAACTATCAACACCGACAAATGGTTTGTAAGCGGAACAGGGATTTTTGCCGATAAAAACTTTGTCCTTTGGGTTGCTTCTTTGTGGGCAGCTATGAGTGTGGGATTTGCCGCAGTTTCAAGCCGTATTTTCAGGAAAAAAACTATATAATTATTTAATTACGAAAGGCATTTTCTTCTTAAGGGGGGGAAACAGATGAGAATAAAACTGATTTTAAATGAGCTTAAAAAAATCTTTAAATTCCGCAATGTAGTTGTTGCCGTTTGCGTATTTCTTTTTCTGGGATTTTTGTTTGTATTTCGTGATGTAAGTTCGGTAATCTCGAAATTTGATACGGAAAACTATCCTGAACAAATCCCTTTGGATCTAAGCCATTATTCTGTGGAGCTTAAATTTAAAGATACGCTTCTCAAAAAATACGGCGAAACTATTGATGCAGATGAGCTTCCCCTTGTAAAGGAAGAGCTGCAAAAGTTTGAAAAACAGGTTGATAGTGCCTTAAGAAACGATAAGATTTTAAAAAGCGCAGGTTATAATGCTGATATACGTCACTATGAAGGTTTACGTGAAGTTTCTCCTGAAGTAGAGCAGTACTGCCTCACGGTGACGGAAGGATTTTATAAATACGATGGCACAGACTATCCGGTGTACTTTGAAAATGGATTTCGGGAAGTTGTAAATTACATGGAAACTGCGGCGCAGCAGGGAAAACCGCAGGTCTATCATGTTATGAGTGACACTTTTAACTATGAAATCGGAGAAGATCTGTCAATTATTCTTTTTGCCGTAGTTGCGTCATTATTTATAGTTGTTCCGTACATGGTAAGTGAAAATAAAAGTAAAACGGCACTTTTTGAATATTCTTCAAAAATCGGACGCAAATCATATGGCAATAAAATTGCGGCTGTTGCTGTTTCTCAGTTTATAACAGTTGGCGTAGGCGTTCTTATTGCAGTTTCATATTTTCTCAGCTGGAATGTTTCAAGATATTATAACTGCAAAATAGATACTATGATGTTTTTAAATCATATGGATCCCTGGGATATATCAAATACTAATCTGTCGGATATTTCTTCCAAATGTTATTCGGGTCTTACGCTTTTAGAGCTTTACATACTTTTACTTTTGGGACTTAGCATTTGCGGAATTTTGACACTTCTTTTAACGGCGATAATCGCTTATCATTTCGATAATATATTTGCACCTTTTGCCATTGGTTTATTGCTTCTATCATTGCCAATTGTTTTTTTTGAAAGATTCATTTCTTATGCTCTCGATGATTTTTACTATGAAAAAATGCTCACAACAAAATACGAACCTTTTATTTTCATAGCTGTTTTGATTGCTGTAACTATTGCAGCCGTTATAATTGAAATCAGGCAGAAGAAAAAAGTGGAGATATAAATACTGGTAATTCAACATAGAATATTATGATAAAAACGCTGAGTTTTATTTTCAGCGTTTTTTATTTTACAAAAATTAAATCAGTGTTTTGATTTTTCTTTTTAAAGATTATTAATTGACAACTAAGAATGTTATGCTATCATATTTTTGTAATGTTTTTTGCTGTTTTGTATATGGTCTATAAAATATGAAAGAGGTAAGGGTTATGAATATTTTCGGTGGACTGTCACAGAAACAAAATACAATTTCATCAGGCGGCAAGGTATCTGAAAAAATATCCGAAATTTCAAGAGCGACGGCATCAGAGGGTGCAGTTTTGCTTGTAAACCGCCAGATGCTTCCGCTCCCGGCAGGCACAAAGGTTTCTGTTTTCGGCAGAGTTCAGGTGGACTGGTTTTATACCGGATACGGTTCGGGAGGCGATGTCAACCGCCCATATTCTGTAAATCTTATTGACGGAATACGCAATAATGCTGACCTTGTTCTCAATGAGAAATTGGCAGCTGTATACGAAAAATGGTGCAGAGAAAATACAATAAATCACGGTGTGTGGGGTCACTGGCCGAGATTTTATCCTGATATGAAGCTTAGTGAAGAGCTTGTAAAAGAGGCGGCACAGGAATCAGATTGTGCGATTTTTGTAATAGGCCGTTCTTCCGGTGAGGACAGAGAAAATGTTCTAGAAAAGGGAAGCTACTATATTACCGATGAAGAGCTCCAGAATCTCAGACTTATTACTTCTGTTTTTTCAAAAACTGCTGTGATACTCAATATCGGCAGTATTATGGATATGTCTTTTTTGGAAAATGTTGATGTTGATGCAGTGCTTATAGCATGGCAGGGCGGTATGGAAAGCGGGAACGCAATTGCTGATTTGCTCTCGGGAAAGGAAAATCCCTCAGGTAAGCTCTCTGATACCATTGTGAAAAAGTATGAGTATTATCCATGTGCCAATGATTTCGGAGCAAAGGAATATAACAACTACTGTGAAGATATATATGTAGGTTACAGATATTTTGAAACGTTCCGAAAAGATCAGGTGCTTTTCCCCTTTGGTTTTGGACTCAGCTACACTGGTTTTTTATGGAGCCTTAAGGAATGCAGGAGCACAGAGAACGGTTTTGATTTTGTATGTACTGTTAAAAATACAGGTGAAACTTATTGCGGAAAAGAAGTTCTCCAATGCTATGTAGAAAAGCCCTGTGGTGATTTAGGCAATCCCTCAAGGGAACTTGTTTCTTTTAAAAAGACGGTAAATCTTGCACCCGGTGAAGAAGAGGAAATAGTCTTATCTGTAAACAGACAGCAGCTTGCTTCTTACGATCAGACAGGTGTAACAGGATTTGCTTCTGCCTATGTTTTGCAGAAGGGCGAATATCGCTTTTTCATAGGAACTGATGTAAGAAATGCCGAAAGCTGTTTTGAATATACTCAGGAAGAAAATGAACTTATAGAGCAGCTTTCTCCTGTTTCACAGCTTCAGGAATCCTTTAAAATAATATCTGCCGAAGAAAAAGACGGTGAGCGTACACTCTGCGAAAAGGATGCACCAATTACTCAGACACATCTGAAAGAAAAAATTATAAAAAATCTTCCTAAGGATATACCATATACAGGTGATAAAGGCTTAAAGCTTTCTGACGTTAAAAATGGCAAATGTACCATGGAAGAGTTTGTAGCACAGCTTAATAAAAAAGAACTGGAAGCTATCTCCAGAGGAGATTATAAAATGGACAGTCCTTTGGGTGCTAAGGGCAATGCCGGCGCTTTAGGTGGAGTTCTGCCATCCCTCAGGGAAAAAGGTGTGCCTGCGGTTATAACAACTGACGGACCGTCCGGAATAAGACTCAGGAGCAGCTGTTCACTTATACCTATAGGAACGCTGTTAGCGTGTACCTTTAATTCTGAATTAGTTGAGAATTTATATGAACAAGTCGGTATAGAAATGCTCCAAAGAGGCAGCCATATACTTTTGGCTCCCGGAATGAATATTCACAGAAGTCCTCTTTGCGGCAGAAACTTTGAGTATTATTCGGAAGATCCGTTCCTTACAGGAATCATAGCAGCAGGAGCAGTGAAAGGACTTCAGAAAACAGGAGTATCTTCCTGTCCGAAGCATTTTGCTTGCAACAATCAGGAGTATAACCGAAATTATAACGATTCAAGAGTTACCGAGCGAGCACTGCGTGAAATTTATCTTAAGGGCTTTGAAATCTGTGTGAAAACTGCACATCCGCAGAATATAATGACTTCATATAATAAAGTTAACGGCGTATGGAGCCATTATAACTATGAGCTTTGCACTCAGGTTCTCAGAGATGAATGGGGTTATGAGGGCAATGTCATGACCGACTGGTGGATGCGTTCTTCTCACAGTCCGGAATTTCCTAAAATCAGAAATAATGCTTATCGTGTGCGCAGTCAGGTTGATGTACTTATGCCCGGCGGAAAACGTGTAGGATTCAGAATACCGGACAGAACTCTTCTTGAGACCTTGGGCAAAGAGGGAGGAATTACTTGGGGAGAGCTTCAGAGAACAGCGATGAACGTTTTGCGTTTTGCTATGAACAGTGCCGCTATGGAAAAGTAAAACATTTCGTTATTTTAACGTTATTTTGCAAAGCTATAATTCTTTTTTGACAATTATATATTGGTATTAAAAAAGTAAATCAATGAGCATAGCAGCTCATTGATTTATTTTTAACAATGAAAATCAAAGAGCTTTCAAAAAACAGTCATAATGTCTAAAACAGGATACTGCTGTTTGTATATATTGAGCATAAAAATTCATTTTGAATACATAATTTATTCATAAATGTTAGAAAAAGTTTAGAAAATTAGATATTTAAGGCTTTTAATTCTAATATAGAAAAATAAAACTCAAAATGTGTTTTATAATACTGCATAGTTGAATTGTGAAGATTATATATATCTTAACAGTTTGAAGATAGCTTATTAAATGAAAGGGAGATATTTATGAAAAGTGCATTTTTGAAAAAGCTTTTATGCGTTCTTTCTGCTGCTGTTTTAGTGCTCAGCTTTGCAGCATGCGGAAACAATGAAGATGAAGGAACTACTACTGATCCCAGTGTTGTTGAAGAAGGTACTTTGGATACAGTAGCCGGCAGTGATGTTTCAGTAAGCGATACTCAGGCAGATTCATCTGAAAGCGATTCAGCTAAAGATACTCAGGCTCAGAATAGTGAAAAGACTGAGGAAACAAAGAATCAGTCACAGGGCGGCGGTTCAACTTCTTCTGCACCCAATTCACAGGCAGATATCATCGCTGCTTATAACAGTGCAGTAACAAAGAGCGGTCTCAGCCGTACAGCAATGACCCAGACTTTGACAAAGGGTACAGTAAGCGTTGTAAACTATGATGTTATGGCAGGAGATAAAGCAGGCGTCCGCAATCAGATTAATGTAAATAATACTTCAAAGACTGCTTCTGATCTTAAAGCTCTCAGCAGCAGTAACGTAAAGAAAGCTACACGCAGCGGAAATACTGTTACAATTACTCTCAACACTTTCTCAGGTTCATCTGCATCTAACGGCGCAGGCGGATATGTTGGAGTTGTCGACGATGCAAGAAGAGATCAGATTATTAATATAATTGCAGGAGATATCGGTGTAAGTGGAGTTAAACTTGCTTCCGGTACTTATACTCTTCAGAATGGCGTTATCAAGGCAACATTCAATGACGATTTCACAAAGATTACTAAGGTTACATTTACAGCAAGTGAAAATTATGCTGGTAAGCTTAAGTATCTTGTTATGTCAATCGATGCAAATGTTGCTGTAAACCTTTCTTCAACATACTCGGCATAAGAATTTAACAAAACTCTATATGCACACGAAGTATCCCCGCAGTTTATCTGCGGGGATTATTGTTTTTACTCTGATTTTTCACGCATATATTAAAGTGAAAACGGAGGTGCATCTTAATGAAAAATAAATTTTTGAAAATCTGTACCGGACTTGTTCTTTTTTCATTGCTGATTGTTTCGGCAGGATGCGGCGAAGAAGAAATTTCAGAAACTTTGCCGTCTGTTTCAGAAACTGAAACATTTTTTAACAGCCCTCAGACAAATGAAACTTTTTTGGAAGAAAGCGAGACTACGGAACTACAGACTGAACCGGAAGCCGAGACGGCAAATGCTATACCAAAAAGCGAAAGTAAGCAGTCACTTGTGGATTTGTATAACCGCAGTATCAGCAAAAATAATTTAGATCGTATATCCATGAGCCAGAAAACACTCAGCGGAATGATAAATTTAGGTGGACAAAAAATTGATTTAAGTGAAGAAAAAAATAAAGGCCTGCGTGAGCAGACACAGACCCCAGATAACGGTAAATCAACCTGTTCTCTTATGAAGCTTTCTGCCAACAATATTGAAACGGCAGAGAAGATAAATAACAGTATTGTTTTCAGACTTAAAAATTATTCATCAGGTATTGATATATCACAGGGAGCGGGAAATTATCATGGAATTGTTGAAAAGAAAAGGACAGAAGAAATTTTAAATAATGCCGTAAAATATCTTAAACTTCCTGGAACAGTCAGTGTTAAGTCTGGGAAATATACTCTCACTGACGGAATAATAACCGCATATTTTAGCTCTGATTTCAGCGAATTAGAAAAGGTAACATTTAGTGGAAAAGAAAATATAAGCGGAAAAGTACAATATCTTATAATGAACGTTCAGGTAGATATTGAGTTTAGCTTGAATTCGGTATATGAATAATAGAGAAACACGTAAATAAATCAGTTTATTTTGATATGAAAAAATAAAAGCCTCGAACACAATTTGTGTGTCGAAGCTTTGGAGCTACTGGCCGGATTCGAACCGGCGACCTGCTGATTACGAATCAGCTGCTCTGCCAACTGAGCCACAGTAGCACAGCGGTTTTGAGTACCGCATAACATTATAAATAATCTAAGGATAATTTGCAAGGGATTTTTGCTTTTTTGTGTCGTGTCAGATGTACATACGAATATACGCAATATGACAGAGGACGAGGTTTGTTTTTTAAGCCGGCAGAGTTACTGTTATTGTAAGTGAATTACCGTCTTTTGAAGAGGCGGCAATTTTTCCTTTATGGGAGGTTACAATGGCCTTTGCGACGGAAAGCCCTATGCCATAACCTCTCGTTTCAGAGCTGCGGGATTTATCGCCTCGATAAAAACGATCGAAAAGGCGGTCGAGGTTTTTGGTGTCAACGTTTTGTGCTGTGTTGAATACTTTAAGAGACATACTTTTGTTTTGCTTTTTTAGGCTTATGGAAATATTGCCTCCGTCAGGGGAATATTTGAGGGCATTGTCAAGAAGAATCGAAACAAGCTGACGGATGGCCTTTTCGTTTCCGCAAAAGGATAGCATCGGTTCTATTTCAGCTGAAAAAGTTTTATTTTGAGTTTTTGCCGGAGCCTGGAAAGACTGCGTCGTTTCGCTTACAACATCGGAGAGGGGGAAGTCTATCATTTCAGAAAGTCCTTTTTCTTCTTCCATACGTGAAAGAAAAGTGAGATCTTCTGTCAAAGATGTAAGACGCTTTATCTGTGATTTTATATCTTTTAGCCACTCGTTTTCGCCGTAATCCATTTCCAGTATTTCGGCATCGGCGTCGATTATTGTAAGAGGTGTTTTTATCTCATGCCCTGCATCTGTAATGAATTGTTTCTGCTTTTCGTAGCTGTCGGAAATAGGTTTGACTATTTTTTCGGACAGTAAAACCATTAGAATAAATACTGCGAGCATACCGAAAAAGGAGACACCTATACTTGTGAGAAGGAATGAACGGAAAGTTGAGATTCCACGGAAGCAGTCAAGGAAAATTACCATGGTCTCAGTTTCGGATACCTGTTTTGTATATCTGTAATTTCCTATAAATCCATTGCTCCCGGATTTAACCATAGCCTTTTCAGCGTATTCTATTGCACTTGATGTGTCAACAGCGGCAATTTTTCCTGTGTCTACCGATATAACAGAACCGCTGCTGTCAAGAAGTACGGAGAAATAGCGGGACTCATATGGAAGTTCCGGCGAACGTAAATCATGGTCAGGGGAAAATTTGCCTCCGGGCGGATTCTCAGATTTCGGAAAAACTCCGTTGTTTTCCGCTAAAACTGTCAGAATACTGTCGGCGTCTCTTACAACACCTATGTAGTTCATAAGGTTAATGGTTCCGGCAATTATAAAAAGCACCGTAAACAGAGAAACCATTGAAACTGCTATGAGCTTGATTCTCAGCTTTTTAATCATTTTACTTCCTCCAAAGAATAGCCGGCATTTCTTGCAGCTTTAATCTGCACGTTTGCTCCTAAGGCTGTAAGCTTTTTGCGAAGGTAAGAAATGTAGACCCATACAACGCTTATTTCAGCGTCACTGTCATATCCCCAGATTTTTTCCATAAACCGCTCCGTCGGAATAAGTCGTCCTGCGTTTCTCATGAGCATTTCGAGCATCTGGAATTCTTTATTTGCAAGGCGGAAGCTGCCGCCGGGAGCTGAAAGCTCAAAGGTAGCAGTGTTAAGTGAAATATTGCCCATGGTTAATATACTTTGTAGCTTGTACTGTATTGGTTTTTGTCATGGCTCTGATTCGTGCTAAAAGCTCACGTGTGTTAAAGGGTTTTGTAAGATAATCGTTGGCTCCGCTGTCAAGACCAAGCACCTTATCATCAATTTCTGACTTTACAGTCAGCATAAGTACAGGTATATTGTTGCCTTTTTCCCTTAACTTTTTAAGCACGGTAATTCCGTCCATTTTCGGCATCATTACATCTAGAATAAGTCCGTCGTAGGTGTCAGATTCAAGATATTCGAGAGCTTCCAAACCGTCATAAACCGCATCAGCGGAATAGTTATTCCTCTCAAGTATGGCTATTATTGCCCTTGAGAGGGATTTTTCATCTTCAGCGAGTAATAGTCTCATAAGATCACCTTATTTAATAGGTTTTGTTTTCTTTACATTAAATATATCAGCTTTACTTTAACTGAAACTAAAAAATACGGCTTTATATAGCTTTTAAGTTATTATATACCATTTAAATGAAAATAAGGAATACGAAAAAAATAAAAAACTTTTGAAACTTTAAGGTTCATTTAGGGTACGCAGTTTAAAATCAGTTACATAAAGGAGAAATTTACATGACATATCAGAACGTTTTTAAACGCTATGAGCTTAAATATATGCTCACTAAAGAGCAAAAGGAAAAAATTTTAAAAGTTATGGAGCCATATATGGCAATTGATAAATACGGACGTACAACTATCAGGAATATATATTTTGATACCGACAATTTCCGTCTTATACGCCGTTCCCTGGAAAGACCTCTTTATAAAGAAAAGCTCAGGCTCAGAAGCTATGGAGCTGCCGGAGCGGATGATCCGACTTTTGTGGAACTTAAAAAGAAATATAAATCTGTTGTGTATAAAAGGAGAATTGTCCTGCCACGTGAACAGGCTATGGATTGTATTTGCAGCGGAGAAGATTTCCCCGTACATTCTCAGATAGCTCAGGAGATAGATTATTTCCGTGACTATTACCATACTCTGAAACCGACAGTATTTCTTTCTTATGAGCGTGAAGCGTATTATTCCCGTGACGGAGGAGATTTCAGAGTGACATTCGACGAAAATATTCTCTTCAGACAAAACGCCCTTTCTCTTGGCGAGCAGGTTTACGGAACTCCGGTACTTGAGCCGGGAAAGGTTCTTATGGAGATAAAAACTTCTGGTGGTGTTCCCCTGTGGATGACCCATTTTCTTTCACGGGAACGTATATTCAAAACTTCTTTTTCAAAATACGGAACAGCTTATAAAACAATTTTTTCAGGAGGGCTTAAAGATGCTTGAAAATATATTTAAAGGGATTTTTGATACAGGTTTGACCGAGGTAATATCAGTGAGCAATTTTTTAATCTGTGTGGGCAGCGCACTGATAGTGGGACTTATAATTGCTGCACTGTATGCATTTAAAACACGGTGTACAAAAAGTTTTGCTGCAACGTTGGCTCTTCTTCCGGCGGTGGTATGTGTAGTGATTATGATGGTAAACGGAAACGTGGGAGCCGGAGTTGCCGTTGCAGGAGCTTTCAGCCTTGTAAGATTTCGTTCCGTGCCGGGAACTGCCCGTGAAATAGGAGCAATTTTTCTTGCGATGGGAGCGGGATTAATATGCGGTATGGGATATATAGCTTATGCTGTTTTGTTTTCCGTTGTACTGAGTGTAGTAAGCCTTATTTACAGCTGTTTTGATTTTGGCATCGGGAAAAAACAGCTCTTTATAAAACTTTGCATATTACAATTCCCGAAGATCTTGATTACACAGGAGTATTTGAAGATTTGCTTAATGAATATGCTTCTAAATGGGAGCTTGTACAGGTCAAAACCACAAATATGGGCAGTCTGTTCAGATTAACTTATAATCTTACTCTTCGCACGGGCGCAAAGGAAAAGGAACTTATTGATAAGCTTCGCTGCCGAAACGGAAATCTTGAAATAACTGTCTCTAAACAGGAGACCAATGTTTATGAGCTTTAAGGAGCTGAGAAAATGAAAAAAACAAAAATACTTGTCTTTCTTATGGCATTGATAATAATGCTGTCAGGCTGCTCTGGTAATACAGATTCAGAGCCGACTGAAACAGATTCATCTGCTGTACAGATTGATTCATCGGATATGTTTACTGACAGAGATATGGAAATAGGTTATGATGAAACTACGGCAGTTTCAGTTTCACTTAATGGTGATACAGCGTCATGTGATTCCGATAGTGTCAATATTTCTGGTTCGGTTGTTACGATTACTAATGAGGGAACTTATATTCTTTCAGGTACTCTTAATGACGGCATGATAATAGTAACTGTTGATGATACGGAAAAAGTACAGCTTGTACTCAGCGGAGCTTATATTACCAGTGAAAGCTCAGCGGCTATATATGTTTCTCAGGGCGATAAAGTATTTATAACAACTGCCACAAATACAGAGAATACTCTTACAAATGGCAGACAGTACAGCGCTATTGACGAAAACAATATTGACAGCGTTATTTTTGCAAAATCTGATCTTACTCTTAACGGAGCCGGAACTTTAACCATAAACGCTAAAGCGGGTCACGGAATAGTGTCTAAGGATGACCTTATCCTTACAAGCGGAACTTACAATATAACATCTGCAAGCCACGCTCTTTCAGGAAAAGACAGCGTAAGAATTGCAGCAGGTACATTTAATATCACTTCCGGTAAGGACGGAGTTCATGCAAAAAATGCTGATGATACAACATTAGGCTTTGTATATATCGCCGACGGTACTTTCAGTATTAATTCTGACGGAGATTCACTGAGCGCCGAAAATTATATGCAGATAAACGGCGGAGAATATACACTTACTGCCGGAGGAGGCAGTGAAAACGGCGAGAGTCATCAGGAAACCATGCAGAGCTTTGGTAGACCGGGTGAAACAAGTTCAGATTTTTCCGCTGATGAAACTGATGATACATCCAGCACGAAAGGCGTAAAAGCAGGAGGAGATTTACTCCTTTATGGAGGAACGTTTAATATCAATTCTGCCGATGATGCAATTCACTCCAATTCAAATATTAAAATAAACAGCGGCTCTTACAACATTGCTACCGGTGATGATGCAGTACATGCTGACTCAAATGTTTCGATTGCAGATTGCACTATGAATATCACCGAAAGCTATGAGGGCATAGAGGGCTTAAATATAGATATATCCGGTGGAGAAATAACTTTAGTTGCCTCAGATGACGGTATAAATGCAGCTGGAGGAAACGATGAGAGCGGTTTTGCCGGTCCCCGTACTCCGGATAGCTTTTCTGAAGCTTCAGATTCTGATGTGTATATCAAAATTTCCGGCGGCACTCTCAATATAGATGCTTCCGGTGACGGAATAGATTCAAATGGAAGTCTTGAAGTTTCAGGAGGCAAGGTTATATTGTCAGGACCTGATAACGGCGGAAACGGTGCTCTCGATTACGGCTCGGAAGCTATAATAACAGGTGGAGTGTTTGTAGCTACCGGTTCTTCCCAGATGGCGCAGAATTTTTCATCTTCTTCCACTCAGGGTACAATGATGGTATCTGTTAATTCCCAGCAGGCAGGAAGCACTGTAACTTTAAAGGACAGCAGCGGCAATGAGATTATCTCTTGGGAAGCGGAAAAGGCTTATGATTCAGTAATTATAAGCTGTCCCGAAATAACGGAAGGTTCAGATTATACTCTTGTTGCAGGAAGCAGCAGTGTTTCAGTAACTATGGATAGTCTTGTTTACGGTTCCTCATCCGGTATGGGAGGCGGAACGCCTGGCGGTGGATTCAGAGGCGGTGCTCCCGCAGGAGAAAATTCCGGAGGCATGGGCGGAAGGATGTAAATTTCTTTCGTACATGAAATCCGTTTATATAGATTAAAGCAGAAAGCACGGATTGATTCCGGGCTTTCTGCTTTTGTACTGTTTATTGCTATGTTGCCAATTAATGCTTTAAATTCAGCAAAAAAAGTATATTATTAATTTTTATCCTCTGATATACTTTCTGTGTAATGATGAAAGATTACAGGACGTTTGCGGCATGTTTAACAGCTGTTTATAATAAAATTTTTTCTTTTGGAGGAACCAATGAACAGTAAGTATTTAAAGACTGCGGAATTTTGCAGAAATAACTGGAAAGAAGAAACCGAGCACATTCTCCGTGTGGCAGATGAGGTGTGTGAAAATTATTTTCTTTTTGATATGCCATGGGATATGGAGAGAACCGTTGAGCCGGTTATATTTAAAGATAAAATAGACTGGAATTATATTCCGGGAGATGACAGGGAATTTACATGGCAGTTTAACCGTCACCGGTATTTTATTATTTTAGGTCAGGCTTATCAGCTTACCGGAGATAAAAAGTATGTTCAGAATTTTGTGCGTCTGATGAAAGACTGGATAGAGAATGTGCCTTATAACAAGAAAAGCAAAGCGACTATGTGGCGTTCTTTGGAGGTAGGACTCAGGGGAGAGTACTGGACACTTGCAATGGAGCTTTTTGATGGTGCAGAGGAATTAAAGGAAGTAAAAGACCTTTACACAGAAAGCCTTAAGCTTCACGGAAAAATTCTTATGGAAACTCACAGTGATTGGTCGATTTTCGGCAACTGGGGAGCCATACAGGATCACGGAATGTTTGATATAGCCATTGCTTTAGGTGATAGAAAAATGGCAGAAACAGCAATAGAGCGTATCAAAAAAGAGTGCGTAGCTCAGATTATGGAAGACGGATTCCAGCGAGAACAGTCTCCCATGTATCACGCTGAGGTGCTTAAATCTTTCCTTGATTTTATTATCAGAGCGAGAAAAAACGGCTTTGAAGTACCGGAGATAATAGAAACGCAGACCTATAAAATGGCAATGGCAGAGCTTAAATGGATAAAGCCTGACGGACATCATCTCATTATGGGTGACAGTGACGATACTGATATAAGAGATCTGCTTACACAGTGCGCCTATGTTTTCTCAGATTCGCAGATGAAATACTGTGCTTTTGATAAAATTGATTTTGAAACTGTATGGCTTGCAGGAGAAGAATCTATTGAAGAGTACGAAAAAATAGAAGTAAAGGTGCCAAATTTTAAATCCATAGAGCTTTCCGACAGCGGAAATTACATTATGCGTTCAGGCTTTGATAATAAAGCTCATTATATGCATATGATTAACGGTTTTACAGGGGGAGGCCACGGTCATTCTGATAAGCTTCATGTGGACTTATCTCTTTACGGCGAAGATGTTTTGATAGATGCCGGACGTTATACCTATGTTCCCAATAAAGCACGTTTTGCTCTTAAAGCGGCATATCAGCACAATGCGCCTACTGTTTCAGGTAAGGAATACACTGTAAATCAGCCTAAGAGCGGCGGATGGGGTTATCTTAAAACAGCTGTGTCAGTTAAAGAACCCATGATTATTGCCGATGAATACGAAATTGCCGCCGGCGGCCATTTGGGATATATGAAACTATTTGGCGGATGTTTTGTACAGCGAAAGGTTATCTGGCTTAAGCCCTCTGTGTTTATAATCGTGGATGACTTTGACGGCAAAGGACTTCATACATATTCGAGCCATTTTCATTTCCCCGAAACAGGTTCACTTAAAATATCAGGTAATACTGCCGTTTATACCGGAGATAATGTTAAGGCTGACTTTTATTTTACCGGAGCACGTGGAGTAAATGTAAAAGAGCAGTCTTCTGAAATTTCAAGATACTATAACTTTAAGTGTAAAAATCCTGCTCTGGAAGTTAAAAGCCGCTGTTTTGGAAGACAGAGCCATATTACAGTAATTTCTCCCGACGGACTTAAAGTAACTCCCCTTAAAATGGAGTGCGGTGACATTGCCGCAAAGGAGCCGGGTGCAATTACAGGACTTAATATACAAAGTGGTAAAGATACGTACACAGTTTTCCTCAGCCATAAGGAGATTATGGGTACATTTAAATGTAAAGACTTTGTAGGGGCGGGAATGATTAACGTTTTCAAAAATTCAAAGCTTCTTTTCCGCTTAAGATAAAACAGTGTAATTAAGTAAAGTAAAATATTATGAAAAGCCGGAATGTAAGGCGAAAAATCCTTGCACTTTCCGGCTTTTTATAAATTTCAAAAAAATTTAAAAAAAGTGTTGACTTTTCAGAAAAAAAGGATATAATAATATTCGTTGTCACGACATTGCGGAATTGTGTAAGGGTAGCACGACAGACTCTGACTCTGTTTGTCTGGGTTCAAATCCTAGTTCCGCAGCCATAAATCCCGACTACGAAAGTGGTCGGGATTTTTTCTTTATTTTGTTTGTTCATAAGTCGTCTATGTGATATACTTAATTTATACTGAAAATAATTCCTGCAAATTTTGAGGAGATATAAATTATGAGTGTTCCAAAATATTTTGAAATGCATAAGCCGACATTAAAATTTCTCTCTGACGGAAAAATACATACTTCAAGGGAGATAAAAGCTTTTTTAATAGACTATTTTCATCTGAGCAATGAAGATGTTATGTTGATGGTACCCAGCGGAAGAATTACTTATCTTTCTAATCGTGCCAGTTGGGCAAGGACATATTTAAAAAATGCAGGACTTATTGAAAGCCCTGCAAAGGGAAAATTTATTATTACCGAGGAAGGACAAAAGGCTTTTCTTGAAAGTCCTGAGGTAATAGACAGTGATTATTTAATGAAATACGATTCGTTCAGAGCGTTTAAAAACAGAACACAGTCAGAGGATACGGATATACAGAAAAACTTAGAGGATAACAGCGAGACACCTGATGATGCATTGGAAAATGCTTTTAAACAGATAAACGACAGTCTGGCAGATGATATTTTAAGTGAAGTGATGAAACTTTCTCCTACAGCTTTTGAAAAAATGGTTATGGATCTGATGTCCAAAATGGGATACGGGACTTTTGAAAATGCCGCAATGAGAACTGCCGTTACAGGTGATGAGGGTATAGATGGCATAATAATGGAGGACAAATTAGGATTTAATCTTATATACATTCAGGCAAAACGCTGGAATGAAGAGCATCCCGTAGGACGTCCGGAGGTACAGGCTTTTGTGGGAGCCATAGCCGGAAAGGGCGGAAAAGGTTTATTTGTAACTACTTCAAAATTTACAAAGCAGGCAATAGATTACGCTAAAAACCAACATATTATTTTAATGGACGGAAATAAACTTGCTAATTTTATGATCGAATATAATTTCGGGGTAAGTATAAAGAAAACTTTTGAAATCAAGGCAATAGATACTGATGTGTTCAGCGATTACGAAGATGAGTAATTGATGATTTCAAATCTTTTCTTTCCTCATCCTTTATAAATTGCGCCTTGCGGGCATGTGCTTTTTAGTGGTATAATTTTGTAAAATATGGGTTTACTGAGGAGATTAAAATGAAAAAATCATCAATTATAGCAATAATTGCAGCTTTTGTGGCAGTTGCAGCAATTGCCGTTTCTGCAATAATATTTATTCCGAGATTGGTACATACCTGTGACGACTGCGGCGAAACATTTTTCGGCACAGGATATACACCAAATATAATATCCAATGTCCTTACTGACGATCAGATTCTATGCGAGGACTGTGCGGCAAGACAGCATGCAATCGAAATTGCGCTGGGATATAATCTTGATAGCTTTAAAAGAGGACTTTTCGACTGAGTTTAATAATATATTTATATTGAAAGCAAATTAAAATTTTCAGGTTTTCACTTTATTTTCAATATGCAAAAATTTTCTGTTTTTAAGCCTCTTAAATGTAAGAGGCTTTTTCTTTTTATTGCAGGCGGCGTATTTATATTTATAAAAATAACTTGAAAAATACGTTTAAATCTGCTATCGTATTATTTTAGATAAATACACTGTTTTTCCAAACGAACAGTTGCATTTAAACCTATAAACCAAAATTTTTAATAAGTGAGATGTTTAAAATGCGAAGTGATTTGTTAAAGGAAGGCCCTTCAAGGGCTCCCCACCGTTCTCTTCTCAATGCTTTGGGAATTGATGAAACTGAAATGAAGCGTCCCTTTATTGCTGTTGTCAACTCAAAGAGCGACTACATTCCCGGTCATCAGCAGCTTGATCAGATAGGCGAGGCTGTTAAAGCCGGTATCAGAAACGCCGGCGGCGTTCCCTTTGAGTTTAATACTATCGGTGTGTGCGACGGTCTTGCAATGAACCATAAGGGAATGAAATATTCTCTTTGCTCCCGTGAGCTTATTGCCGATTCAATTGAGGTTATGCTTACAGCTCATCCTCTTGATGCCATAGTCTTTATCCCCAACTGCGATAAGATTGTTCCAGGTATGATGCTTGCTGCCTGCCGTCTTAATCTTCCCTGTATTTTCGTAAGCGGCGGACCCATGATTTCCGGTAAAGGTATAGATTCAAAAATCGGTCTTTCCGAGATGTTTGAATATGTAGGCGCATATTCCGCAGGCAAAATAACTGCCGATCAGCTTCGCTGTGTTGAGGAAACAGCATGTCCCACATGCGGTTCATGCTCCGGTATGTACACTGCGAACTCTATGAACTGCCTTACTGAGGCAATCGGTATGGCTCTTCCCGGCAACGGTACTATTCCCTTTGTTATGTCTGCCCGTCGCCGTCTTGCTAAGAAGTCAGGCGAAAGAGTAATGGAGCTTCTTAAGGAGAACATAAGACCCAGCGATATCCTTACAGAAAAAGCTTTTGAAAATGCCATGAGAACCGATATGGCTCTCGGCTGCTCAACAAATACAATTCTTCACCTTACCGCAATTTCTCATGCGGCAGGTCACGATATTAACCTTAAGCTTCTCGACGAAGCAGGCAGAAAGACTCCTCAGCTTTGTAAGCTTAATCCTGCAGGTACTATCTTTATTGAAGATCTCAATGCCTGCGGAGGCATTCAGGCTGTTATGAAAGAGCTCGATAAGGGCGGCATGATTAACCGTGACTGCCTTACTGTCAGCGGAACAGTAGGCGAGAGAGTTGACGCCGCTGCCGATGCAGACGGAACAGTTATCAGAACTCTTGACAATCCTCACAGCGCAGACGGCGGTATCGCTGTGCTTTGGGGCAACCTTGCCGAAGAGGGCAGCGTTGTAAAGAAAGGTGCCGTTCTTCCGGAAATGATGCAGCATACAGGTCCTGCAAGATGCTTTGACAGCGAAGAAGAGGCTTATGCAGCTATTACAGGCGGAAAAATTGTTGCCGGCGATGTAGTTGTTATCCGCTATGAAGGACCCAAAGGCGGCCCCGGTATGCGTGAGATGCTTTCTCCCACAGCGGCAATTGTCGGTATGGGTCTGGGCAACAGTGTTGCTCTTCTTACTGACGGACGTTTTTCAGGTGCAACAAGAGGTTCCTCAATCGGTCACGTTTCTCCTGAAGCAGCTGTCGGCGGAACAATCGCTCTTGTTGAAGACGGTGATATGATAGAAATCGATATCCCTGCAAGAAAGCTTCAGCTTCTTGTAAGCGATGAAGTCCTTGCCGAGAGAAAGGCTAAATGGCAGCCTCCCGTTAAAGAGCTTACAGGCTATATAAAGCGCTATGCTCAGCACGTAACCTCAGGTTCAAAGGGCGCTGTTTTTGAAGACTGATATTGCTGTTTTAGCATAATAAAATTTTAAACTTAATCTCCCTCAATAACTTGCATGTATAAATATGTATTTTGCTGGAAAAATGATAACTGTCTGTGACTAGTTGTCACATTTTTACAAAAATACTATTGGCAATGATATAATTGCAAATGTAAAGTTTTTGAGGGAGGTTTTTTTGTGATCGGTGAAAGATTAAGATATCTTCGTATGGCAAATCGCCTTACGCAGCGTGAAGTTGCAGATATATTAAAGATTCACAGAACAACCTATGCCTATTATGAAACGGGTCGCTCAAATCCCGATTTGGAAACTTTAACTGCTCTTAGCAGAATTTTTGGGGTATCAATAGATTTTCTTGTTACAGGTACTCATAATGAAAAAAGAAAAGTTGTGATGGATAATCCCTCAAAATACGATGCCGGTGATTATCCCGAATATCTCTCATCCCTTACGTCTGATGAAAAAAGACTTGTTATGATGTACCGTGTGCTGTCGGAAAAACAGCAGATTATCGATATTTTGACAGAAAAATATATCGAAGAAATTTCTAAAAGCGATGAAAACAAAGATTAGCATAATGTGTATTTTATCTAAATATTCGAAGAGCTCCGTCAAGGGGCTTTTTTATTTTCTCTGAAACATACAAAAAAGGGAGTTAAAAATTTATTTGTAAGTACATTTCATCCTATTGACACGTCTATTTATTGGGTCTATAATATAAACCACACTAAAAATGACACAAGATATAGTATTGGAGGCTTAACCCGATGATTACCACAATTATTAAAAGGGACGGCAGGGAGGTTCCTTTTTCAGTTGATAAAATAGCAAATGCTGTTTATCAGGCAGCTCAGGCTCTTGGTGGTAAGGACTATGCTGTCAGTCTTGAAATAGCCAACGAAGTGGCTGACTATATAGAAAATGACCTTAAAATAGAAAAGCCCACTGTTGAGCAGATACAGGATGCTGTTGAAAAAGTTCTCATTGATTCAGGTCATGCAAGAACAGCAAAGGTTTACATTCTTTACCGTGCGGAGCGTTCAAGAGTTCGTGAAATGAACACCCGCCTTATGAAGATATATGAAGGCCTTACCTTTAAAGCTGCAAAAGAGAGCGATATTAAGAGAGAAAATGCAAATATCGACGGCGATACCGCTATGGGTACAATGCTCAAATACGGTTCAGAAGGTGCAAAGCAGTTTAATGAGCTCTTTGTATTGAAGCCTGAACATTCAGCAGCTCATCGTGATGGTGATATTCACATTCACGACCTTGATTTCCTCACTCTTACTACAACCTGCTGTCAGATTGATATAGTAAAGCTTTTTGAAGGTGGATTTTCAACGGGTCACGGCTTCCTGCGTGAGCCCAACGATATAGCAAGCTATTCAGCTCTTGCATGTATTGCCGTTCAGTCAAACCAGAACGATCAGCACGGCGGACAGAGTATCCCGAACTTTGATTACGGTATGGCAAAGGGTGTCCACAAGACATACAGAAAGCTTTACAGCCGTAACCTTGCAAAGGCTCTTGAGCTTATTGCAGGCATAGAGGATTGCACTGATGCCGCTAATGAAATAAGAGCAGAAGTTTTTGAAAAATACGGTGTTGAGCCCGTACTTGCAAACGATAACAACTACTGTGAAAAAGAAGCAGAAGTTCTCGCTTCAAAGTATGGCCTTGACAGTGATGTAATTGCTAAATGCCAGAAATTCGCAGTTAAGAAAGGTTATGCAGAAACAGATAGAGCTACATATCAGGCTATGGAAGCACTTGTACATAACCTTAATACAATGCATTCAAGAGCAGGCGCACAGGTTCCCTTTACTTCAATCAACTACGGTACTGATACCAGCGTTGAGGGAAGAATGGTTGTTAAAAATGTTCTTCTTGCAGCTCAGGCAGGTCTCGGCAACGGTGAAACTCCCGTTTTCCCCATTCACATCTACAAGGTTAAAGAGGGAGTTAACTATAATCCCGAAGATCCCAACTATGATCTGTTCAAGCTTGCCTGCAAAGTTTCTGCAAAGAGACTTTTCCCCAACTTCTCATTCCTCGATGCTCCCTTTAACAAGGAGTTCTATGTAGAGGGAGATCCCAACACAGAGATCGCATATATGGGATGCCGTACAAGAGTTATGGCAAACTATTATGATAAATCACGTCAGGTAACAGGCGGAAGAGGAAACCTCAGCTTTACTTCCGTAAACCTTCCGAGAATTGCAATTAAATCACACGGAGACCTTGACGTATTCTTTGAGGATCTTGACAGAAAGATTGATCTTGTTATAGATCAGCTCCTTGAGCGTTTTGAGATTCAGGCAAAGCGCCGAGTAAGAAATTATCCGTTCCTTATGGGACAGGGCATCTGGCTTGATTCTGATAAGCTTTCAATTGACGATGAGGTCCGTGAAGTTCTCAAGCACGGTACACTTACACTCGGATTTATTGGTCTTGCCGAAACCCTTAAGAGTCTTTTGGGTGTTCACCACGGCGAGTCAAAAGAGGCTCAGAACCTGGGTCTTGAAATTGTCGGACATATGAGAAAACGTATGGATGACGCCACAGTTAAATACGGTCTTAACTTCTCACTTATCGCAACTCCCGCTGAGGGACTTTCAGGCAGATTTGTCCGCATGGATCAGGAAAAATTCGGAATTATTCCCGGAGTTACAGACAGAAAGTATTACACTAACTCCTTCCATATTCCTGTTTATTTCCCCATTTCCGCATTTGAGAAAATCAGACTTGAAGCTCCCTATCATGCTCTTACAAACGGAGGTCATATCTCCTATGTTGAGATGGACGGAGATCCCACCGAGAACCTTGAAGCCTTTGAGGCAGTTATCCGCTGCATGAAGGAAAACGGTATCGGCTACGGTTCAGTTAACCATCCAGTTGACCGTGACCCCGTATGCGGATATACAGGTATTATCGGCGATGTATGTCCCCGCTGCGGACGCCGTGAGGGTGAGGGCGTTGATATAGAAGTGCTCAAAAAGATAAAGGGATATAACACCAACGTTCACTGCTGTGACGAAAATCCCCTTGAGGAAGCAGACAAGCTTCCCAATCCCGTTGATTGCAGCTGTACGGAATAATTTCCGGCAGATACATAGATATAGAAAAAGGAGAGATAAAAATGGCAAACGAAAAGAAATTAGTAGGCGAAGGCGTAGGCTTCGAGAGAATAAGAAGAATCACAGGTTACCTTGTAGGTACTCTTGATCGTTTTAACGATGCTAAACTTGCTGAGGTAAACGACAGAGTAAAGCACTCAATCGGAACCGGCAAAGGTGAATTTGAGCAGCTGTAATGGGTACTGAGATTCGGCTTGCAGGAATAATCAGAGAATCCGTAGTAGACGGTCCCGGCTGGAGATTTGTAATTTTCGGTCAGGGCTGTCCCCACAACTGCGAGGGATGTCAGAATCCCGAAACCCATGATTTCGGCGGCGGATATATAAGTAATACGGACAGAATTTTGAAAGCCGTTTCAGAAGATCCGCTTCTTTCCGGAATAACTCTCAGCGGCGGCGATCCCTTTGTTCAGGCTGAGGAATTTTCAGTGCTGGCAAAAGGAGCCCATGATTTGGGACTTAACGTTGTCACATATACCGGCTGGACAATCGAACAGCTTTTAGCGGGTATGGAAAGCCATCCCGGCTGGAGAAAGTTACTTGAAGAAACCGATATATTAGTTGACGGAAAGTTTGATTTGAGTCAGAAAAGCCTTGAAGTAAAGTTTCGTGGTTCAAGAAATCAAAGGGTAATTGATGCCAAAGCGTCAATCCGTGAGGGAAAAGCAGTTGAAACGGATTTTGACAGTATTCCCCGTTATAAAAAAGCAAAATAAAGTTTTAAACCGTCTGTTTATTTTACGGCAGACGGTTTTTTTATGTTTATTTTCATGTTACAATGCACACGAGAGGTGAGTAAAATGGTTACAATAAGAAATTTTCAGGAAAAAGACAGGGAAGCTGTAAGAGAAATATGTATAAAAACAGCGCCGGAAGCGGCTGTTAAAACGGAAATCGGCAGAAACTATATACTTACCATGTACTGCGACTATTATATTGACTGCTGTCCTGAATACTGCTTTGTAGCGGCAGACGAAAATGACAGAGCCGTAGGATATATACTCTGTGCTCCAAGCTATGAAGTATACAGCAGGGATTTCAGAAAATATGTTAAAAGAGTTTTTTCTTTCAGCTTTACCCGGGGAATATCCGCATTTTTTGAATCAAAAATAAGCGGAAGATTTCTGCCTGATTTTCCGGCCCATATGCATATAGATATTCTGGACGGCTATCAGCGCATGGGTGTTGGTACGAGGCTCGTTAATAATCTTAGGGAAAAGCTTGTAAGTGAAAATATTACCGGTGTGATGCTTGTAGTGGGAGCAGGAAATAAAAAGGGAAGAAGTTTTTATAATAAATGCGGTTTTAAACAGATTCGCAACTTAGGTTCAGGAATAGCCATGGGACTTAAATTTAATTAAAAGCATAAAAATTCTAAAATGTCTTATATTTTTTCTTCATTAAGCTTTTCAGGAAAAAATAGTGGAGATAAATTTGTAAAATGAAGTATATTCACAGAATCAGCGGGAATGAATGCGGAGGATTTAAAAAAGCATAATATAATAAAAATCGACGGAAATCAGCCAAAATCAGTCGAAATTGAAGAGAATTGGTGTTAGTGTTAATCTCATGTGTGATTTTTATACAGATTTTATAAAAATGGATAATATTTACTTTGTATATAACATAGATTGCACAAAAATCTATTGATTTTCAAAATGAAGAATGATATAATTATGCCAATCTGAAAAAGGAGGTGGCAAAATGGTTTACTTATGGATAGCTCTTATGGTAGTGTTTATTGTTGTTGAGGGCTTAACGGTTCAGCTTGTAAGTACATGGTTTGCAGTGGGTGCTTTAGGTGCTTTGATTGCTAACTTATGCGGAGCCGGAACCGGCTGGCAGATTGCAGTGTTCTTCATTGTATCAATTATCTGTCTTATAATTACAAAACCCCTTGTGAAAAAACTGACTTCAAAGAACATACAGCCTACCAACGCAGACAGATGCATAGGTCAAGAGGCGATTGTTATTGAAAGAATTGACAATATTGCCGGAAAAGGTCAGGTCAATGTGAAAGGCGCTGTCTGGACTGCACGCTCTTCCGACGGACGAATTGTAGAAGAAGGAGAGCAGGTTAAAATTCTTTCAATAGACGGAGTTAAACTGATAGTTGAGCCGGCTGCCGTTTCCGCTGTGGCGTCAGGCAGCGTAAACAACTGATTTTCAGAAAAACTCAGCGGAGAGAGAAAAGAAAAATACAGATTAAAATTTTCTCCGTAAAAGGCATATCCACAAAAAGCCTTGAATAAGGCGGAAAAATAAAAGTCCGTTAAGTGGACTTGATTTACAGGAGGGTAAATTTATGTGGTTTATTCCAGTAGCAATAGTATTAGCACTTTTGATAGTCCTTATTGTAGCGAACATTAAAATTGTTCCTCAGTCAAGAGCTTATGTTGTTGAACGCCTCGGAGCGTATCAGGCAACCTGGCAGACAGGTATGCACGTTAAGATTCCGCTTCTCGAGCGTGTTGCAAAAATCGTATCCCTGAAAGAGCAGGTTGTGGATTTCGCTCCCCAGCCGGTTATCACAAAGGATAACGTAACAATGCAGATTGATACAGTTGTTTTCTTCCAGATTACTGATCCCAAGCTCTATGCATACGGTGTTGAAAGCCCCATTTCGGCAATCGAAAATCTTACTGCAACAACCTTGCGTAATATTATCGGTGAGCTTGAGCTTGACCATACTCTTACTTCAAGAGATACAATCAACAGCAAAATCAGAGTAATTCTTGACGAAGCAACAGATCCTTGGGGAATCAAGGTTAACCGTGTTGAGCTTAAAAACATTCTTCCTCCCCCTGAAATTCAGGATGCGATGGAGAAGCAGATGAAAGCTGAACGTCAGCGCCGTGAGGCAATCCTCCGTGCGGAAGGTGAAAGAGAAAGTAAAATCCTTGTTGCACAGGGACAGAAAGAATCTCAGATTCTTGCTGCTGAAGGTGAAAAGCAGGCAGCCATCCTTCACGCTGAGGCTGTTAAGGAAGCTAAAATCCGTGAAGCTGAAGGTGAGGCACAGGCTATTATCGCTGTTCAGAAAGCTCAGGCAGAGGGTATCAAACTTCTTAATGAGGCAAAACCCGAAGATAAGGTTATCGCTCTCAGAAGCCTTGAATCCTTTGAGAAAGCTGCTGACGGTCAGTCTACAAAGATTATTATTCCGTCAGATATCGCTTCCCTTGCAGGCCTTGCAACAAGCGTAAAAGAGCTTATAAAAGAATAATTCCTTAAAATCAATTTGCAGGCGCAGCCCGAAAGGGCTGCGCTTTTTTTATGAAAAATTCACTATTGACACAGTTCTATTTATTGTATAAAATATGCACGCAAATGAAAAATGCAGCTTGTAATTTTATGAATATTTCACAATGAAATGCGGATCAATATAGGATTTTTAATAATGAAAAATTGCGATTTTTATAAATATATGAAAGGGTAACGTTTTATGTATAATAAAATACCAAAAAATCTTCCTTTGTGTGCCAATGAACAACTGGAACGAAACCGCAAGCTTCCGGATTTTTCAAAGCTTCAAAGTTTGTTTCGTTCATCTAAGTCCCTTAAATGGCTTTTTTCAGGGGACAGCATAACTCACGGATGCTTACATACAAAGGATTATCCGAGATTTTCAGAAATATTTGAGTTTTATCTCGGAGCAGCTCCTCCTCGCAGAAAAGATCTGGTATTCAATACAGGCGTTTCAGGAGCTACTACCGAAGAATGTCTTAGTTACGAAAATGAATGGCTTTATTCCTTAAAGGCGGATGTAGTTTTTATCTGTTTCGGCATGAATGATGCCAACAGGGAAGAAGTTACTTTGGAAATGTATAAAAATAATCTGCTTCACTTTATAAAATCGCTGAGAGAGCAGGGGGCACTGCCTATTTTACAAACTCCTCAGCTAAGTGCAAGAAGAAAATTAACTGATGAATATAATGATGCAGTACGCAAAATAGCTGAGGAAGAAAAAGTTCTTCTTGTGGATTTGGATGAATACTGGAAAAACCATAGAAAAGTTGTACGAGGCATGATGAATGATCCCATTCATCCAAACAGATACGGACATTTACAGTGGACAAGGCTTTTGATAAAAGCTTTGGGGCTTCCAGAGGTGTCAGAGGTTTTAACAGTTCCATATGAAAGGCTTAAGGGAAAGAAAAACCCATTTTCAGAAACCGGAAAAAAGATATTTTCCGAACCAAAGGTGCTGGAGCTTTTGCGGGAAAACCGAGTTACCAGCTGGCTTATAATAGGCGATTTTGACACAGACTGTTCTTTCCCAAAAAGAACAGTGCCGGAACACTTTGAAGAGATATTGCGCTTTAAAATGGCGAAAGAAAACAAAAGAACTTCTCTCATGAGGTTTTGCTTCCATTTGGATACTTCGAGAATATCTTGTGGTGAAATTCTTGATAAATTTGAATTTTATGTTGGTTCTGAAGTTTGGGATATAGTTATTTTCTATCCCTTTGAGGATGTCAGAAAGAATGAGCTTAAAGACAGAATCGTAAAGGGGTTTCCGCTTACAGTCGAGGCGGAACTAAATTAAAAGTAAGGTTTTACTTAAAGCAGCAAAAGTAAATTAGTTGTATGTTTTCGACAAGGCTAACAACTTTACATATAAAACATTCTGAATATATAAAAAACACAGAAAAGTGAGGAAAAGGGTTATGGGAAAGATTCAAATTTTGCAAGTAAAGATTATAGCGCTTGTAAATGAGATCAGAACACACTGGAATGTTCCCGCAAAGCGCAAATATGTGCCTTATAAGGAGATAGTAGCTTACAGCGTGGGAGGCATAGGCGTACAGTTTATAGCTTCAATGATAGGGACTTATCGCACTTAACGCAGGAAGCTTCCTTGTAGGTGCATCAATCGGAATTGATGTTATGGGTATGCAGACTATAACTGCCATTTCAACAGTTATAGGTATCATAACCGCTCCTACAAGAGCAATGATTTTTGACAATACGAGAAGTCGAATGGGTAAATTCAGACCATATCTTCTGTATATGGGACTTCCCTCTGCGCTGCTTTATATGCTGTTTGTCTATATGCCCTATGAAAATATGGACAGCACCGAAAAGTTTATTACGGTACTGGTGATATATAACCTTATTCAGTTCTGTTCACCTTTCTATACCACCGCTTATTCAAGCCTTGTGCAGGTAATGTCGCCGGATACGAAAGAGCGTGCATGGATAATTGAAATAAGTTCCTTTGTGTACTCATTGGCTCCTACTATAACAGGACCTGTTATGCCCCTTATAGGACCTCTTGACAATATAAACACATATCGTATTGCAGCACCTATATTCTGCCTCATTGGTTTCGCAATGAGTATGCTGTGTGTATTCGGAACAAAGGAAAAGGTTATTGTTCCGAAAAGATATATACCCAAAGTTGGATTCTTTGAAGGTATGAAGAAGGTCTGCAAAAACAAGTACTTCTGGATTATTTACGGTTCCCAGTGGTTGGGATTCATGAGCAACGGATACGGCTTCTTGTTCCAGTGGATATTCTACTATGGCATGAACAATCCGGCGATTTTCTCACTTATGACACTTATAAGAGGCGAAGCTTCAACTCCGGGAATGCTGTTGGGCGCACCCCTTATAAACAAATTCGGAAAGAAAAAAATCTGCCTTATTTCCATGATAGGTCAGATAGTGTGCATTCTGGCAATGCTTCTGTGTTATCAGAACTATGTCCTCATTTTCATCATGATGTTTATCAAGGATATTTTCGGTGCAGTTTCTATTGTATATACTCCCGCAATGAAAGCCGATGTTGTGGATTATCAGCAGTATAAAACAGGCGATAGACTGGAAGGTTTTATTGAGCAGATAGGAGTGTTTATCGGAAGCATACTGGGACTCGGAACAGGATATATAATTCCCTATATAATTGAGTCAATGGGTCTTGAGAATAACTTTTCAGATCTTTACAGCGCAGATTTCCGTAATCCCATAGTAAAAGTTATAATCATCTGTTCAGCAATAGGTACGATAATGTCAACTATTCCATATTTCTTCTATAATCTCAGTGAGAGCAAGCGAAGAAATATGATAAAAGTTCTTAAGATAAGAGCAATGTTTGCCGACTACTATCACGGAGATATTTCCAATGAGCAGCTTGCTGATACCATGGAGGAGATCAATGAAACTCTGGCTCTCATAAAGGAAAATTATAATGAGAGCGAGGCCGGAGAAGAAGAGAAAGCGGCAAGAATCGTTTACGATGAGCTTCATAAATTTGAAAGGGATGATATGAAGGAAAAACTCAGACAGGCGAAAGCCGTGGTCAATGAGTACAGCGGAATTGAGGAGCCTGACGCTGAGGATGTACGCAGAGCTATGCTTATGCCTGATGGCACAAGGCAGGAAAGAAAGATCCGCAATAAGGCAATCAAGGAAGCAGAGCGCAGAATGCTGCACTTTGAAAAAGCACAGAGCAAATATGTAGCGGCAAAGAGACTGATTGAAGAGTATGAATCCTTCAGTAAATGGAATGAAATTCAGGAAATATATGCCGGGCTTAGTGAAAAAGTGTAAAATTTATAAAGAATGTTTTGTGAACAATATGTAAAATAAATTTATAAAGGACTTTTTTTATAAGATATTGCAAAAAATAAGCTTGAATAATCCCCGGTATTAGTATAAAATATTACTATCCGTTGCTCACTAAGAGCAGCATAAAAGCCAAAAGAAGAGGCTTATGCTTCAACTATTTTGAAAAGGATGATGTAAACCAATGGCAAAGGAACAAAAGTCTAAGGCAGAGCTTTACCGTGAAGAGCGTAAAGCAAGAATTGCCAAGGCTTCCAAAGGCAAAAAAAGCGGTTCTGTTTCCGTAGGCGTTAATACCGCTTCTGACAAAACAGATAAGAAAATAGCAATAGGCGTTGTAGCTGTTCTTGCAGTTGTGCTTGTTGTATGGCTCGTAAACTTTTTAGGTATTCCTCAGAGAATGGATACAGTTATGACTGTCGGTACACAGAAGGTTTCCGAAGCTGAGTATACATATTATTATCGTCAGCTTTATCTTTCAACCTATCAGCAGTCTTATTACATCCAGTCTCAGTACGGCTTCAATCTTGGATTCGATTACACAAAAACTCCCGAAGAGCAGGAGTATACAGGTTCCGATATGGAAGCTAAAGAAGACGGAAGCAAACCCACATGGGCTGATTATTTCCGTAAAACCACTGAAGATAATATTACAAAAATAAAGACACTTTGTGCACAGGCTGAATCAATGGGTATTTCTCTTGATGAGGAAGACCTTAAAGAAATTGACAGCAACATCGAAGAGCTTCGTACAAGCGTAGCGGATAAAGAAAACGGACAGGGTGTTTCTCTTAATGTTTATTTCCGTACCAGCTATGGTTCAGGTGTAAATGAAAAATTCTTCAGAGAGCTTGCAGAACAGGAAGCTCTGGCACAGAAAGTTGCAGAAGCTAAGGGCGAAGAGTTTACAAGTGCACTTACAGAGGATGAAATCACAAATTATTACAATGAGAACAAAGACGATTATGATGTTGTAAACATCGCAGTATTCCCTGTAGCTATTGATGAAGATGCAGATGCTCCTGTAACTGCCGAGGATGCAAAGGCTAAGGCAGAGGAAATGCTTTCAAAGGTTAAAGACGAAGAGAGCTTTGTAAAGTATGCACAGGAGTATGCTCCTGAGGATCAGAAAGAGTCATATGCTGATGCTTCAGCTACAGTTTTAAAAGCAGTTTCAAATGAAACACTCTCCAGCAATGTTTCTGAAGATGTAGCTAAATGGGCTTTCAGCACAGATCGCAAAAACGGCGATAAGACAGTTCTTACAGATGACACAGCTGCTTATGTTGTTCTTCTTTTGAATGCACGTTACAGAGATGACACTTCTACAGTTGATGTTCGTCACATTCTTCTCAAGTATGCAGACGGCGCAACTGATGAGCAGAAAGCAGAAATAGATGCAAAAGCACAGGAACTTTACAATACATGGAAGAACGGCGATGCAACTGAGGCCTCTTTCAGTGAGCTTGCAAAAACTGATTCAGAGGATTCCTCAGCTTCAAACGGCGGTCTGATCGAGAACATCGCAAAGGGCCAGATGGTTAAGAACTTTGAAAACTGGTGCTTTGACGCTTCCAGAAAACCCGGTGATTCAGGTGTTATTCAGACAGAATACGGTTCACACATTATGTATTTTGTAGAGAAGAACGATGAACCTCTTTGGAAGACAACTATCAAGTCAACTCTTGCTACTGAGAAGTTCAACGCTTACTATGATGAGCTTAAAGGTCAGGATGCAAACAAAGTTACAGTAAATGAAAAAGAAGTTCAGAGACTTGTCAAAAAGATTTCTAAACCTTCTCTTTAATTAAATCAGGGGCAGCTTAAAAGCTGCCCCTTTTATATTTTGTAAAACCATATTTGTATTAATAATAAAACGCTTCGTTTGGAATTGTTCCTCACGAAGCGTTTATTATTTTAATTTAAATTTAAAATTTTATATTTTTGAATCCTTTTCTACTGCTGCATCAACTGCTTTGCGAACTGCCGAATCCAGTCCACAGTCCTGAAGAGCGGCAAGACCTTCTATTGTTGTGCCTCCGGGAGAGCAGACCTGATCTATAAGCTCCCAGGGATGTTCACCGCTTTCAAGAATAAGCTTTGCACTGCCTAAAACTGCCTGTGCTGAAATTTCCAGCGCAGTTTTCTTATTCATACCGTGCTTAACGGCGGCTCTCGCAAGAGCGTCTATAAACATATAGGCATATGCAGGAGAGCATCCAGCTATTACCGAAAAGAGAGGGAACATCTCTTCACCTATGGGAATAATTCTGCCTACTGATGTGAAAAGTCCTTCAATAAATTCTGTGTACTCTTCAGTAAGAGGTTTTGAAGAACAATAAGCGCACATAGCAGCGCCTGCTTTGGCGTTGATATTAGGCATTACTCTTGCGATAGTTGCATCATAATCCAGGAAAGAACCAATGTATTCGGTGGTTTTTCCGGCAGCTATTGAAATAATAAGAGGATTATTTTCTTTAAGCTCTGATTTAATGTTAGCTAAAAGTGCCGGAAAGGCAATTGGCTTTACAGCTAAAACCACACAGTCGCATTTCTTTGCAATTTCACATGCGCTTTCTGCAACAGAAATACCACATTCCTTTTTCAGTGTATCGTTTTTCTCTTTACACAGATCGAATACAAAAATGTTTTCAGGGTTCATGAAATCGGCACGCACTACACCTTTTATTATAGCGCTTGCCATATTTCCTCCGCCTATAAATCCTATTGTTTTAATCATTTTAAAAACTCCTTGATTTTCGTGATAAAAGTATCTTAGTTCATTTAACGTCATATTTCAAGTGAATTTCAAAAATCTCTGTGCATATGTGCATATTTTTCTTTGGTGGCCAGACCTCCTCTTATATGACGCTGCGCCTTGTTTACTTCCAAAATTTTTTTAACCTGTCCGTATAAGGCAGGATTTATTCTCTTTAAACGTTTAGATACGTCCATATGTACCGTAGATTTACTTACTCCAAACTTCTTTGCTGCGGAGCGAACCGTGGCGCCGTTTTCTATTATATATTCTCCCAGCAGAACGGCTCTTTCTTCAACAATGCCTTTCAAAACTGACCCTCCTTATTTGCCTCAAAGGGCGACGTTCCACTAATTTATATGTGTGGAGCGGAAGGGTTATACATTGAATGACTGTATTCGTAAAATGCAAAGCATCACCGGTTCTGTATTTAATCTATTACTGTAAATTAATTAATAATGTAATGTAATAAGAGTACATAAAAATAAAAAATATGTAACAAATGATAAAAATTAATAAATTTGCGACATTATGTCACAAAAGCTATTTTTAAATCGTTATACTAAATGAGAGCAGAAAAATGCTGTAATAATCCAATATTTAAGAAAGGATAAAAGAAAGGTACAGTGTGGATTATTGGGCAGGAAGTGCTTTTGCTAATTATTACCTTTAGTTTAAACTGTAAGTCAGGTCAGGACTGCGGTTTGTTTCTACAAGGGTGATATTAAAAGTATTTAACTGATACGGTATTCATCAATTCAAAGGAGAAAACAACATTACAACAGTTCTCAATTACAAATGATGAATCAGTAGTAAAAGGAGAATATTCTTCAGATGGTGTGAGCTTATAGTTCACGCCTTTTGTTTTGCACCAATTCGGTAATAATTATAATAAAATCAATAAAATTTTTCTTGATGTGGATGCAAATGTTGACATAAAGGAAAAAACAAGATAAAATTACAAAAAAGGATATTGTTTGCGGGGGGACTCTTCGGAGTTGAGAAGGTTAAAACCTGACCCTTTGAACCTGTTAGTTAATACTGGCGTAGGGAGCAGCTTTTTAGTACGGCACCTGTCAGGTGTCGTTTTTCTTTTGCCGCAAAAAACAATGTCCAAAAGAAAGGAAAAGAGATATGAGAAATTACAAAACACAAATGGAAGCGGCAAAAAAAGGTATAATTACACCTGAAATTGAAGCAGTTGCCAAAAAGGAAAATCTTCCTGCTGAAAAAGTTATGGCTCTTGTAGCTAAGGGAGAAGTGGCAATTCCTGCAAATATCAATCACAAATCCCTTTCTCCTGAGGGAATAGGAACAGGACTCAAAACAAAAATAAATGTAAACCTCGGTATTTCTGGCGACTGTAAGGATTACAGCGTTGAAATGGAAAAGGTTGATATGGCAATAAAATATGGTGCACACGCTATAATGGATTTAAGTAACTACGGTAAAACAAATACTTTCCGCCGTGAGCTTATAGCAAAATCACCTGCCATGATAGGCACAGTGCCCATGTACGACGCAATCGGTTATCTTGATAAGGATTTGCTTGAAATATCCGCTCAGGATTTTCTCAAGGTAATAAGAGCCCATGCCGAAGAGGGCGTGGACTTTATGACAATCCATGCAGGTATAAACAGACGCAGTGTAGAGGCTTTCCGCCGAGAGGGCAGAAGGATGAATATTGTTTCAAGAGGCGGATCTCTGCTTTTTGCATGGATGGAGATGACAGGCAACGAAAACCCATTCTTTGAGTATTACGACGAGGTTCTTGAAATCCTCAGAGAATATGATGTTACAATAAGCCTTGGCGATGCTCATCGTCCCGGATGCATTGATGACAGCACCGATGCCGCTCAGATAGGCGAGCTTATTGAGCTTGGCAATCTTACAAAGCGTGCATGGGAAAAGGATGTACAGGTAATGGTAGAGGGACCGGGACATATGGCTATGAACGAGATTGCTGCAAACATGGCACTTCAAAAGCGACTTTGCCACAATGCGCCTTTCTATGTTTTAGGACCTCTGGTAACAGATATAGCTCCCGGTTATGACCATATAACATCAGCTATCGGAGGAGCCATTGCTGCTGCAAGCGGAGCAGATTTTCTCTGCTATGTAACTCCCGCTGAGCATCTTCGTCTGCCCGATGTAAACGATGTTAAAGAGGGAATTATCGCAAGTCTGATCGCAGCCCACGCAGCTGATATAGCTAAGGGTATTCCCGGAGCGAGGGATATAGATAATAAGATGTCCGATGCCCGTCACCGTGTTGACTGGGATGAGATGTTCTCCTTGGCATTAGATCCTGAAAAGGCAAGAAAGTATTATGAGAGCACTCCGCCTTCAGAGAGACATACCTGCTCCATGTGCGGAAAAATGTGCGCTGTGCGTACTACAAACATGATTCTGGAAGGTAAAAAGGTAGAATTCTGTTCTGAAAAATAAACAAGAATAAATTTTTTAAGCCGCAGTCTGTAAAAGGATGCGGCTTTACTTATTTCTAAATTTATTTCTCGATTTGTTACAGAGGAAAATTTTCAAAAATTTACCTGATGCCGGGAATAAATGTAAAAGCAAGGCAAAAGCTATTTCAGAATAAGGTAAATTTGAGAAAGAAAAGGTGCTGCGGCTATGGTGAACATATTTCTTATCGGTGATGATTGTGGAGGGGTAGGACTTAAAATCTGTAAAGTTCCGGAGTTGACCGCCATGACGGACGAGGAAGCGAACGACTACCTTTACCACGCAGTACACAGCGAGGAAGCAAGAGCATTTTTGAAAAAACGAGCCGAGGGAGGAACTACGGAATAATACCATTGTTTACAAAGGCGCACTTATACACCCTCCCGGGTGTCGTGCGCTCCGCCGAGGGCCTGTGGGAGCGTGAAAAATCCACACTCCCACATTGGCGGCTTGCGCCGCACAGGGAAAACTGCATTTTCCCTGCGACAGCTTACGCTGTCTAACCTTTAGCACGCTTGCGGAAAGCGAACGCCTTGCTTCGCAAGCTATTCATTTTCCGCAAGTTTGGAAAATCGTATCGGAGGTGATACCATAGCAATCTACCATTGCAGCATTAAGATCGTCAGCCGTGGCAGCGGTAAATCCGCAGTCGCAGCAGCCGCCTACCGAAGCGGCGAGAAAATCACAAACGAGTGGGACGGCATAACCCACGACTACACCAAGAAAGGCGGCATCGTCCATTCTGAAATCCTGCTGACGCCCAATGCTCCATCCGACTTCAAAGACCGGGGAACGCTATGGAAC
>UQGM01000009.1 GCA_900540535.1 uncultured Oscillospiraceae bacterium
GCCGTAAGCTCCTCCGCCTGTAATATCAATACCTGTATGATAACCGCTGGCGTAAGCACTTGAAGCATATCCATAACCACGTGATATACTGTTAAGACCGATAACCGGCCATAAAAGTCTTCCGCTGGATGAAGATACAGAACCTCCACCTCCGCTTACAGAAAGAGATTTCGTACCAACAAGTATCTCCTGATCTACAGGCTCCTGTACTGTTACTCTCTCTATCTCTTCCGTAGAAACTTTTACTCCATCAACATATGAAACAAGCTCTGTTACACGGGCAACGCCCTTTACACCCTGTGTCTTTATTCTCTGTGTACCCTTGTAAAGGCTTGCAGATTCAGTCTTGACTGTCTCATAAGGTATTTCTTCTGTACGTACTTCTGTCTTCATAACCTTTACACGTACATAGTTAACTTCCATAGAAACAACTATCTGATCACCAAGATAAATGTTCTCACCCATATTGGGATTCATTGCATAAAGCTGTTCAATAGTTGTATCGTATTTCAGAGCAATATCATAAAGGGTGTCGCCATCCTGAACAGTATGATATACAGCTTCCGTTTTATTGGTAGCAAGCTTTGCTTTCAGCTTTGCAGCATCCCATATAGTTTCTTCATTATCAGGATAAAGACCCTGTACATACTCTATATCTTCAACAAAACCTACAATTCCGTCGCCGTCAGCAGGCTTTTTAGCCTCCAGAATCTCATCAAATACACTTGTAGCATCCGTTTCGTTTTTAACGGCACATAAAAATTCACCGTCAACATAAATTCCGCAGGCGTTGGTAATATTGCTCTGTGAATTTTCAATCAAAGCATCGCACAGTGCAGAGGAGTCAGTAAGCTCGTTCTTTGATACTACTTTTATCTTGTATGTAGGTTTCTCAATAGAAACCTCCTGCTTTTCAGAACCAGTACTGCTTACTCCGAGATTAAGTCGCTCATTAGCAAGGTTTTCTGCATCAAGATACACATTTTCATTGGCAACATAACCAAGACTTACATTTCCATATAAAAGTTCAAGAGCAAATGTTCGTCCGTTCCAGTAATTAACGGTAAGCATCAAAACCACAAAAGCTCCGACAGGCATAGCAAGCCTTAATACTGAACGCATAAAAGCTCTGTGACGGTTAAAGCCCTTCTTAATGTAGTGATGAAGCACCGAACAAATAAGACCTACATTCTTTATTGAAAGGCCACGCATATTGTCGTAGGCAGACTTTACTTCATCCTTTATAAAGTGAAGCTCGTTAATAGAGTTATGGAGCCACTTAAAGAATAAATGATCAACACCGATTGCAAAAATGCGCAATAATGTATAAACTGCTCTTAACGGTTTTGTGACTATGCGCCGCAGGCCTTTAAAAATCCTTTTACCACCTCTTATACAATAAGCACCCAAAAGGTAAATAAAAGTATAAAGAGATGATTCTCCGTCAAAGTTTTCATTATCTTCTTCGGACGCATTATTAAGCTGCTCATTTTCAGTTTCAGATTCAGTTATATTTTCAAGGTTTTGTTTATCATCCTCTGGCTTGTCTTCTTCTCGATTGCGTTTTCTGAATTTAAGCAAAGGGCACAACCTCCTATTTCCACACACATTTATAAAAACAAAAACTTAATTCTTCTATAAACAAATACACTTTATTATACATTTTTTGACCGAAAAAGACAAGTATATTCATCTATTTTAATGTCAGCGGAAATTAATGTTAAATGCATTTTGTCCTGTAAATAAGGAACAAAATCGGAAAATATAAACTGAAAATTAAATTTATTTAGTGGGATAAATAAGCTTTTCTTCGCTCCAATCAGCCAAAACTTTTTTCATCTCCAGAGCCTCTTTTTTAGCTCCTTCAAGGCTGTGTTCAAGATAGTTTCCGCACTCGGGAGCAGTTGCTCCGGGAATCTCTCCCTCAAAATCTGCAATAAAATCAAAGGCTGCCTTAGTCAGTTTAATTGCATCACTGTGTGAAAGTCCTCTGGTAAGGAAATAAAATCCTGTACGGCAGCCCATGGGGCCGAAATAGATTATATTATCCGAAAACTCGGAATTCCTCACAAAGGTTGCAAAAAGATGCTCCACCGTATGCATTGCGGCGTTTTCCATAAAGGGCGGAATATTGGGACGTCTTGTTCTTATATCATATGTAATAACATCGCCGTCTTTACGGGAAATATACATTCCTCTTTGAAGAATGTCATGGTCAATTGTAAAGCTTGCTATTTTTTCCATTTTCTTTTTCCTTTCTCAGCATACATCTGTTCCCGTAAGGAATGAGCGATGTCCGAAAACCTCGGAAGAATCCGCCTTTCCATCAAGGATATTCATAAATCCGGTAATCATCTGAGCTGCATCCTCTTTCGCCTCATCAAAAAGCTCATATACGCTCTTATTAAGCTTAACAGATTTATCGGCTGGATAATACCATTCATTTTTTGCCCTGTTCATATAGTCGTATTTGTCATCAGCTTTTTCCTGAAGCATCATCGACGATACTCCCGGCCCGATAACAGGATAAAGGGGCAGCTGTACAGCTCTCAGAAAATCATTTCTCTTTTTGTTACCGCTGTTTATTATTCCCTGCATATAGCGAAAATCACGGAAAGCCTGTTCGAATTTCTTCTCATCACACGGACGTTTTAGTGTAACAGAAAAAGCAAAGGATGCCGCTCTTGCCATATTCTCTATAAGCTCCGGATCATCGGACAAAAGAGCTTTTGTTGAAAACTTAAGGGTGTTTTCAATATTCTTTTTCTCTTTGAGGAGAAGCATATCTATGTTGAATTCTATTCTGTTATGTAGCACAAAGGGATGATAAGTTATGTGCTCTTTTTTCTTTATGTCCTCCATAGCCCAGTAGACAAAAGGATGGACGCTTCTGTCAAGAGCATAGTGACAGATAAAACCGCAGAAATATGAAATCACACAGTCACGGTCATAATTTTTACCGTTTATGAGATATTCTGCCATTGCTGCAAAAAGCTTTGCAGGATCACTTCTATGTATTGCGGAACCTGTACCCATAAGACTTTTCCCGGGCATATTGGGAAGAAGTCTGTGGAAAAACAGGAAATCAGGTCCCTGAGTTCCGTAAATCACGGCACGCTCGTCTACTTTTACACCTTTTGCTCTCTGACGGATTGTATCCATCATTTCATCAGAAAAAATATAGTGAGTTGAAAACGCAGGCATGATTATTCCTCCTCCTGACTTTTTTCCTTTTCTCTCTCTTCCATAAGCTTATCAAGGTATTTTTTATCCGCTTTTGTAAGCTCCGCATTTTTAAGAAGCTCTGGTCTCTTTTTGAGAGTACGCTTCAAGGACTGCTCTCTTCGCCACTTTTCAATATTTGCATGGTGGCCGGAGAGAAGCACTTCCGGAACCTCTTTTCCCCTCCACTCCACAGGTCTTGTATACTGTGGATGCTCAAGAAGGGATGAAAAATGACTTTCGTTTGTAAAGGCTGCCTCTCCAGAAAGAACACCCGGAATCATCCTTGCAACGCAGTCCGCAAGAACCAATGCCGGAAGCTCTCCACCTGTAAGAACATAGTCACCTATTGAGATTTCTTCATCGACTATCTCTTCAATTACCCTTTCATCAACGCCCTCATAATGACCGCAAAGAAGTGCTATATGCTCCATTTGCGAAAGCTCAATTGCACGTTTTTGGGTAAGGGTCTTTCCCTGGGGTGACATATAGATAAGATAAGGTCGTCTGCCTGAATCCTCACAGAGAGATTTAAAACAATCATATATTGGCTGGGTCTGCATAACCATTCCCATGCCTCCGCCGTATGGCGTATCGTCTACACGGCGGTGCTTATCGGCAGTGTATTCCCTTATATCACGGCAGCTTATCTCTATAAGTCCTCTTTCCCTTGCTCTGCCTATTATGCTCTCTTTAAGAACGTTTTCACACATCTGGGGAAAAAGAGTGAGAATATCAATGCGCATCGTCAAATATTCCTTTCATGGGTCTGATTTTGATTATTCCGTTTTCTACGTCCGTTTCGGCCACAACCTCTTTTATAGCCGGAATCAAATATTCCCTGCCATTGTCATCGGTTATCTGCCAAACGTCATTGGCTCCTGTTTCCATAACATCGGTAAGCTTTCCGTAAATAACGCCTGTATCGGCATCGAAAACAGTGCAATCAATTAAATCCTGTATAAAGTTTTCGCCTTCGCTTAAATTAGCTTCGGCTCTGTCCATATACAGCACCTTTCGCATGATTTTATTTACCGCTTCAATTGAATCTATTCCCTCAACTTTTAAAAGGGCTATATTTCCGTGAGGTCGGCATGAAATCACCTTTAAAGCCTCCGTGCCCTCTTTGTTCAAATAAAAATGTTTAAACTGCTTCATAAATTCAGGAGAATCACACCATGGATTTACACGCATTTCTCCCCTTACACCGTGGGTACCTACAACCTGTCCCACTTCCAGATATTTTTTTACCATATAAAACGCCTCCTTTAACGGGACTTTATATTATATAATAACATTACGACGGATAAAAAACAACCGCAGCCTCAATGACAAAAACAGAGCCGATGCATATTTTCTGCATCGGCTCTGCTAAATACTTTCTTATAAACGGGTAAATCAGTCAATCTCAACGGAGATTTTGTCACCTGTACGGCTTGCAGCTGCACGCATGACAACACGGATTGCCTTGGCAATTCTGCCCTGACGTCCGATAACTCTGCCCATTTCCTCCTGGGAAACATGAAGATGATAAACTGTTACTCCCTCTTCGTTGGGTTCATCAACATCTACGCTGACAGCCTCGGGATTTTCCACAAGACCCTGCGCCACTTTTACAAGTAACTCTTTCATTGCAAACGGCTCCTTCAAACTTATTTAATGATGCCGTTCTTCTTGAAGAGATCCTTAACTGTATCTGTGGGCTGTGCACCGTTAGCAATCCACTTTGCTGCCTTCTCAGCGTCAATCTTTACAACTGCAGGCTCCTCCATGGGATTGTAGTAACCGATTTCCTCGATGAAACGTCCATCACGGGGATATCTTGAATCTGCTACAACTACACGATAGAAAGGTGCCTTTTTTGCGCCCATGCGGCGAAGTCTGATTTTTACTGCCATGATTAAATTCCTCCAAAATATTATATATGTTTTTATTTTATCATCACGCTGTGGATGGATTTTTACCATTGCTTTGCGTGTTGAATGCTTAATTTAGAATCCCGGGAAACCGCCGGGCATTCCTCCGGGCATACCCATGCCCATTCTGCGCATTTTGCGCTTGCTTCCCTTGCCTGAGAACTGCTTGAACATCTTCTGCATCTGACGGTGCTGGGCAAGGAGCTTGTTTACATCCTCAACCTGCATTCCGCAGCCTGCTGCAATTCTGCGCTTTCTTGAGGGATTGATGATTTCCGGCTTTTCCCTTTCAGCGGGAGTCATTGAAAGAATGATAGCTCTTGTTTTATCGAACTGTCTTTCGTCAATATCCACATTGTCGAGCTTCTTGCCCACACCGGGGATCATGCCAAGAATATCTCTTATTGAACCCATCTTTTTAACCTGCTGAAGCTGATCAAGAAGATCGTTCATATCGAACTTATTTTTTCTGAGCTTTTCTTCAAGCTCAGCAGCTTTTTTCTCGTCAAGAGACTGCTCCGCTTTCTCAATAAGTGAAAGCACATCGCCCATACCGAGGATTCTTGAAGCCATACGCTCCGGGTGGAAAACATCGAGATCGCCGAGCTTTTCGCCCACACCCACAAATTTTATGGGCTTACCTGTTACGGCTCTTGCTGAAAGTGCCGCACCGCCTCGTGTATCACCGTCAAGCTTTGTAAGAATAAGTCCGTCTATACCCAGAGCCTCGTCAAAGGATGCTGCAACATTGACCGCATCCTGACCGGTCATTGAATCAACTACAAGAAGAATTTCGTGAGGCTTTACCTCGCTCTTTATGTTTTTAAGCTCGGTCATAAGCTCTTCATCAATATGAAGACGTCCTGCCGTATCAAGAAAAACATAATCGTAGCCTTTATCTTTTGCAAGCTTTACAGCCTCTTTAGCGATTGTAACTGGATCAATCTGACCCATTTCAAAAACGGGAACTCCCGCTTTTTCACCTACAACCTGGAGCTGCTTGATAGCTGCCGGACGGTAAACGTCGCAGGCTACAAGAAGAGGTCTGTTGCCCTGATTTTTAAGCATAAGGGCAAGCTTTGCGCTGTGGGTTGTTTTACCTGAACCCTGAAGACCGCACATCATGACGATTGTAGGAGGATGAGGAGCCGAAGCAAGCCTTGTGCGTGTTCCGCCCATAAGCTGTGTAAGCTCTTCATTAACTATTTTTATTACCATCTGCGCCGGGGTCAGGCTTTCCATAACCTGAGCGCCGATTGCTCTTTCTGTTACCTTGTTTGTAAAATCCTTTGCCACCTTATAGCTGACATCGGCCTCAAGAAGGGCAAGGCGCACCTCCCTCATGGCCTCTTTAACGTCGCTTTCGGTAAGCTTTCCCTTTGAACGCAGCTTTTTAAACGCTGCTTCAAGCTTGTCGGAAAGACCTTCAAATGCCAAATCTAATCAGTCCTTACTGCTTATTCGCACAGAGCCTGTGCCGTAGCTTTGATTTTTACCGTTGTATCGTTAATTTCTCTCGAAAGGCCGCAGCGCATATTGCACTCGCTTATTTCGTCCGCATATCGGATAATCTCATTAAGTCCTCTGCGCACATCTTCAAAACGCTTTGCAAAAGAAAGCTTTTCTTCCATTTCAAGAAGCTGCGCTTCGGCTCGTTTTATAGAATCACGAACACCTTGACGGGTTATTCCCTCGTTTTCGGCTATTTCTGAAAGCGAAAGGTCGTCGTTATAGTAGTAACCGAGAAAATCACGCTGTTTTTCCGTGAGCATGTCCCCGTAAAAATCAAGGAGCATTATTATTTCAAGATTTTTAGCCACAGTTACCACTTCCTTTCCCCTCAAAGTGTGTAAAGAACAAATACTTTACAGTCGGTTATTATACTAAAAAAACAAGCGGGTGTCAAGGGCTTTTACGCACCTTTTTCGCCTGTTTTTTCAACACTTCAATGTGGAATGTGGAAAACTTCCGGTGGTATTTCAACTACTTGTACAGCCACACCTATAAAAGCACAATATATCCGTGAAAAATGGATTATTTTATAAATTTACAGGTGGAAAACTTTTTTGAAACTTTAAATCCGGCACATGCGAATATGTTCAATATTACCATAATACCGACTTTAAACTGATATCAAAGTCTTATTTTAAGGTTACTATTGTAACTCCGTTTTCACCCTCACCGTAAACTCCCAGACGGAATGTTCTTATCTGAGGATGACTTCTAAGATGTGTCTGCACTGCGCTGCGAAGAGCACCTGTTCCTTTTCCGTGAATAACCGTAAATTCATTTATACCTGACATTACGGCGCTGTCAATAAACATATCGAGCTCCATTAAAGCCTCATCAACGGTTTTGCCTCTTAAATCACAGCTTGTATTTACCTTTGCTGTGGCTCTGCTCTCAGTTCCCCTAATTGTTCTTGTAAGAGGAATTTTCGGCTTACTGCTTTCCTTCTTATTTGTAAGGCGCAAGGTCTCCTGCTTTACTCTTGTTTTAAGAAGTCCTGCCTGAATAAGCACATTGCCGTTTTTATCCGGAGGCTCTATAACCGTTGCGGCAGTTCCCATTCCGGCAATTATTACGCTGTCACCGGCTTTAAGTGGTCTTTCAGGTACATAGCTCTCATCCTCTTCAATATGAAGTGAAGAACCTGTGGTTTCCTGAAGCTTGCCGAGACCTCTTTTCATCTGCTGTTTTGCTCTTCTTGCAAGATCGTTTGCATCGGCAGTGTTTTTGCTCTCTTTTTTGAGCTTCTCTATTTCCAGCATTAAAGAAGCAGCTTCCCTCTTAGCTCTTTCGACTATTCTGAGAGCTTCACCTCTGGCTTTTTCAAGCTCCTTTTCACGGAGAGTTTCAATCTCCTCTTTTTTCGCCTCGGCAGCCTGTTTTTCTCTGTCCGCCTGAGCCTTTAAGGTGCGTACATCTTCTCTTTCACGCTCAATGCCTCTACGGCTTTCCTCAAGACTTGCAACAACATTTTCAAACCTTGAATTTTCCGTTGAAACAAGCTCCTTGGCACGCTCTATAACTTTTTCCTCCATGCCGATACGCAGAGAAATTGCAAAAGCGTTGGAGCGTCCGGGTACACCTATCAAAAGCCTGTATGTGGGACGGAGAGTTGCAACGTCAAATTCACATGATCCGTTTTCAACTCTCGGTGTCTGCAAAGCATAGGCTTTAAGCTCTGCATAGTGAGTTGTAGCGCCGATTTTAGCTCCCTTTTCGTTAAGGCGTTCAAGTATAGCCATAGCAAGAGCAGCGCCCTCTACTGGGTCTGTACCCGCTCCAAGCTCATCTATAAGCACAAGGCTTCTGTCATCGGCCTTTTTCATTATATCTATTATGTTTGTCATGTGAGCAGAGAAAGTGGAAAGAGACTGCTCGATACTCTGCTCGTCTCCGATATCAGCAAGGACGTTATCGAAAACGGAAACTTCACTTTCATCAGCGGCAGGAATCATAAGTCCGCACATTGCCATAAGAGTAAAAAGTCCTATGGTTTTAATAGATACGGTTTTACCGCCGGTATTGGGGCCTGTTATTACAAGAGTATCGAAATCTTTTCCCAGAAAAATATCTGTTGCCACTACCTTTGCGGGGTCAATAAGTGGATGCCTTGCTCTTCTGAGAGCTATTATACCCTTATCGTTAAGCAGAGGTTTTGAAGCTTTCATCTTATAGGCAAGCTGAGCTTTAGCAAAAATAAGATCAAGCTCCACTGCATTTTCATATCCCGATTTTATAGCCTCGGCAAAGCCTCCCGCCTCAACGGAAATCTCATAGATTATTCTGTCGATCTCGTCTCGCTCTTTGCTCTGCAAAACCTTTATGGCATTATTGGCTTCAACTACTGCTATAGGCTCAACAAAAACTGTCGCTCCGCTTGAAGACGTATCGTGTACAAGTCCTGGAACTTCGCTTCTGTGCTCGTTCCTTACGGGAACTACAAATCTCCCGTTTCGCATAGTTACAATTGGGTCCTGAAGATATTTCTGATACTGGGGTGAGCGGATCATTCTGTCAAGCTTTTCACGCACTGACGATGACGCCGCTCTTATCTTTCTCCTGATATTCGCAAGCTCCGTAGATGCGTTATCGGACATCTCTTCCTCAGAGATAATAGCTGAGGTTATTTTATCTTCAAGGTATCTGTTAGGTATAAGGGCATTAAAATAGCCGTCAATTGAGGTTTTAAGTCCCTCGCCGTGTTCACGCCAGCGAACAAGTCCTCTTATTGTGCTGAGAACTCCCGCTATTTTAAGAAGTTCGCCCATAGTCAGTGTTCCCCCTGCCTCGGCACGGCTGAGAGAATTGTTTACGTTTACAAGTCCTCCGAACGACGGACCGCCGAACTTTGCAAGAAGCATATGAGCGTCAACGGTCTGATCTATGAGAGTCTGAGCTCCATCAAGGCTTCCGCAGGGCATTATCTCAAGGGCTCTTTCCCCTGCGTCGTCACTTGCCGTAAACTCTGAAAGCCTTTCCAAAATCTTATCAAGCTCCAAAGAGCGGTAATGTCTGTTTTCTTTTGCTGTCATGGTTTTCTCCTCATTATATGTACATATATAAACTAAATGTCTGAAGCTATGATGTTGTAAAACTCCAGTGTATAAAATCTTCTTCTGACACGGGTGAGAAGATATTCCTCAACCGTATCCGAAAGCACTTTAAGGCTTTCATCGGGCATGGAAAAATTGAAAATCTTTTCCGTTTCACTATAGCAGATATGGCGCATTGCCGTTATAACTCCGAGACTTACACTTTTCCCTAAACCGTATCCGCAGCTTTGGCAGTAAAGTACGGGTTTTCGGCAGTCAAAATACATTGTGGGAGTTTCATATGCTCCGCATTTTTCGCAGCAGATTAAATCCGGCATATATCCGGCGGCGCACAACAGCCTTAACTCCGTTACGGCTTTTATCTGCTTTTGAGGCTTTGTTCCCTTACAGAGAAGATAAAGTGCATTGAGAACCGTTCGCAGAATTTCCTCCGCTTCGTCCTCTCTGGGAGCCAAAGCATCGCTGAGCTCTGCAAAATACTGCCCTAAAGTCAGAGCCTCAACACTTTTTCTCAAATCAAAAAAAACGTTTATAGGCTCAGCTTCATCTATCACGTTTTTCTCTTTTCCCATATATATGGAAAATCTCGAATAGCAAAGAAGCTGAGTTGCCCCCGCATAGGTGCTCTTAATACGCCTTGCTCCTCGGACAAAGGCTCTGACAATTCCTTTCTGACGGGTCAGAAGAGTAATGAGCCTGTCCGATTCACCGATATTCTGTTCCCTGATAACCAGCCCGTCGGCTTCCAGACGCATTTTTCTCCCCCCTGCCGGAATGTACGCTGTTTTCCGCCCTGAACGCTTTGCGGTATGTTATATAGTCCTGTGCCTTTCCGCTCTGAGCAAATTTTCTCCACGCATTATCCGCAGTGTTCATAAAACCATCCCTTAAATAAAATTTAAACGTTGGTTTTAAATTGCCACCGACGGTATTTTTTATAACAGGTAAAAAATTGCTTTGCCGAAAAAGCAAGGAAAATCAAGACCCGGTAAATTCTGCCTTTTGTTTTTTAATGTAAATAAATCAATCAAGTCCGAAATTGTGAATGAGTCCTTCACGGTTTCTCCAGTCCTCTTTGACCTTTACCCAGCACTGGAGATTGATTTTGCAATCGAAAAATCTTTCCATATCCTCTCTTGCATATGTGGAAATCTTTTTGAGCATTGCGCCCTTTTTGCCGATTACGATACCTTTATGACTGTCTTTTTCACAGTAGATTGTCGCTTCAACGTCAAGGATTGTTTCTCCCTTTGTATTTTCACGTTCACGCATTTTTTCAATGCTTACGGCTATTCCATGGGGAATTTCCTTATCCAAAAGTCGGAGCATTTTCTCTCTTATAATCTCCGAAGCCAAAACTCTTTCCGGCTGGTCTGTTAAAGTGTCATCGGGGAAAAAGCGCATTGACTCGAAAGAGAGCTTTTCGAGCTCATCTATAAGAGCGTCAACTCCGTCGCCCTTTACGGCAGAAACAGGCACAACTGCCTCAAAATCATACATTGAAGCAAGGGAAGCTATTTTTATCATAAGATCTGTTTTCTGCTTTACTGTATCAATTTTATTTACTGCCAGCACAACGGGCATTTTTTCCTTTTTAAACTTTTCAATAAGCTCCTTTTCACCGGGCTTAAGTTCACCCTCTGCCTCCACTACAAAAAGGCAGGCATCAACGCCGGAGATACTGTCGCCTACAGCCTGTACCATTTTTTCACCCAGCTTATTTTTGGGACGGTGGAAACCGGGAGTATCTGTAAATACAAGCTGAACTTCTCCCCTTGTAAGCACGCCCATTATCTTTGTTCTTGTAGTCTGAGGTTTACTTGATACAATTGCAATTTTCTGACCGAGCATTACGTTTAAAAGAGATGACTTACCGACATTGGGACATCCGACAATTGCGATAAATGCTGTTTTTTCCATATATTTCACCTTAAAGGGATTAACTTAAAGCTTTCCCTAACCTTTCTTTTTTCATATTTTACATCTTTAACTTATATCATACAACACTGCAAAGGTGATATTTTGCCTTTTAAGGGTAAATTTTATTTACCGCACTAAAAAAGGGGGAACATTGTTCCCCCTAAAACAGGCTTTACAGTGAGCCTTTTTAACTTTAAAAAGAGAAACTATATTCCAATCATTTTGTCTTTTTTCTCTCAAACAGAAAGATAAAACATCCTGACGGAATAAAGCTCAAAAGCAGCACAATAAGCATAAGGGGATTATTTATATAATAATTTAAAAGTTCCCGCATATACTCCGGCTTTCCTAAAACGGCAATGCCGACTAAAACAGCGAATATGGCACAGATCAGCACTGCTCCTGCCGCCGCATCCTTGGCACGCTTTGCAAGAGGACGGTATTCCTTAGTTACAAGGTCCACACATCTTTCCAAAGCCGTATTGAAGCACTCGGCAGAAAGCACCAATGCGCTTGCCAAGAGGGTTATGGCAAGTTCCGCCCTTGTAAGGGAGAAAAAGTCATATATCCCTATGTAGCAATACATATAGATAAGGACAGTGATATGGATACGCATATTTCTGCCGGTTTTTACGGCATGCCAAATACCTTTAAAAGCGTACCCGAAACTGTTAATCAGACTTTTCATTATTCCTCATCCATGTAATAGCTGCTGTTTCTTTTAAGTCCCAGCTGTGTAAGAACTGTCTCTTCCTTTTCTCTCATTCTTACAGACTCAATTCCGCCGCCCTCATGGTCATATCCCAAAAGGTGGAGCATTGAGTGAACTGTAAGGAATCCGATTTCTCTCTGGAGAGAATGACCGTAACGATCTGCCTGCTCAACGGCGTGTTCCATTGAGATTACGATATCGCCCAGCATTTTAGCTCCTGTTGCGGGGTTAACGTCATAAACTCCGTTTTCACCAAGAGGGAAGGAAAGTACATCAGTACTGCGGTCAATATTTCTGAATGTCTTGTTAAGATTCTGGATTTCCTCATCATTTACAAATTTTACGCTTACCTCAGCAGAGCCCTGGAACTGCTCATAAGTAAGAACAGCTGTGCAGCAGCGGCGGATAAGCATACGTATTCCTGTAGGCACCTTTACATTTTTCTGTGCATTTGTAATTATTACTTTCACCCTATTTTCTGTCATTTCTCTTTCTGACCTCCTCATATTTTTCATAGGCTTTGATTATATCCTGAACAAGCTTATGTCTTACAACGTCTCGCTCCGTAAAGCGGACGGTTTCAACGTCTTCAACGTGGCGAAGCACCTTCATTGCCTCTACAAGACCGGATCTTTTTCCGTCAGGCAAATCCATCTGCGTAATATCGCCGGTTACTACAATTTTTGAATTAAAGCCAAGGCGTGTTAAAAACATCTTCATCTGCTCTGGAGTTGTATTCTGAGCTTCGTCGAGAATAATAAAACTGTCATCAAGGGTTCGTCCTCTCATATAAGCAAGGGGAGCAACCTCGATGTTGCCACGCTCCTGATACTTCTGAAAGTTTTCGGCGCCGAGCATATCAAAAAGGGCATCGTAAAGGGGTCTTAAATACGGATCAACCTTCTGCTGTAAATCGCCGGGAAGAAAGCCAAGCTTTTCTCCTGCCTCCACAGCAGGACGGGTGAGGATAATTCTGTTAATTTCCTTTGCACGAAATGCGCTTACAGCCATTGCAACGGCAAGATAAGTTTTTCCCGTACCGGCAGGACCGACGCCCAGCACAACGGTGTTATCTTTAATTGACTCTATATATTTTTTCTGACCCAGGGTTTTAGCCTTTACGGGTTTTCCCTTGGCTGTTATGCATATGCAATCATCAGACATACTTCGGAGCTTGTTCTCACTGCCCTCACGGACAAGTGAAATAACATAACGGACATTCTGCTCGCTTAAAGCCTCGCCCTTATTAATAAGAGTAAGCAGACCGTTTACAGCTCTTGCGGCAGCGGATACATTTTCCGGCTCTCCGGTAATTTTAAGGTCTGAACCTCTGCTTACAACGGAAACTGAAAATTCCTTTTCAATAAGCTTTACGTTTTCATCAAAGCTTCCGAAAAGGCTCACCGCCTGCTCCATTCTGTCTATATTGATTATTTGCTCGAACATCACATCGCCTGACCTTTGATTTTCTTTTTATTTTGTTAGATTATAACATAATTTATTTTAAAAGTCATTAATATTGAATAAAAATCAAGGAAAATTTACAATATTTTTACAGTCTCAAGTTGTGCAAAACAGCAAAATACGAGCTTTTGTAAACTAATTTTAAAATTTGACGATTATTCGCTCTCCTGAGAGATTTCGAATTTTTCTTCTACGGCAATATTCTCTTCACAGATAAAAGTTCCCTTTATTCTCCAGCCGGAATTGTATTCGCCGCTTTCTATGCTCTCGGATAAAATTTTAGCCTCTCCTTTAAGCTCTTCATATTGTTGCTGAAATTCCATTGCGGCAAGATTTCCCGCTTCGGCGGCGGTGATTGCTTCCTCTGCTTCACTTGTAACTGTAACGGTATTTCTTATTATGCCCAGCGGCAGCTTTGTTTTGCCGGCATATGCGTATGTTTTTTTGATTTCTTCTTCATATTCTCCCTGGGGATATTCCGCTTTTTTTATGGGTATTTCAAAGCCAAAAAATAAAACCGTATATCCTGTTGATTTATATCCCGTATATTTTCTGCATTTAATTTTATTTGGTATTATCACTTCGATTTCTCTGACTGTTTTTGCAATCACCTCACCTTTTGCATGATGAAATACAGGAGTTCCGTCCTCGTTTTCGGTTATACCGTTTATCAGCAAATCTCCCTTTGCAACGGCATCGCCTTGTTTCACTTCACCCTTGCCCTCATAAACTTTTATGGATAATATCTGACCTCCCTGAGCGGCTTTTATGTTGCATGGCGTTTTGTCGTCGGCAATCTCAGGCACCGGAACTTTTTCCCTTACCTCAATTCTCGCCGTACTTCCGTCAAGATTTATGGCTATCCATGAAAAATCAGGAAGATCCGTATATGCCTTAAGCTGAATCTGTGAGGTATCTATATCCTTTTTCCTTTTTCCTATGGAAACTCCCATTGAGTCAAAAACCTCTATTATGGAAGCAGAGGAAAACCGCTCGTTTCCGCTTACTTCAACATACCAGATTCTCGTTGAGAGGAAAGATAGCATCATAACGAAAAACAAAGCTCCTGCAACCATTCCCCAGCGGTATTTGTATCTGTCAAGGAAAAAGGGCAGTCCGTTTCTTGTTCTGATTTTAAGGCGCACACCTGAACGCCTTGCCGCACTTCTTATGTTTTTATAGCCTTTAATTGTAGTACAGGCGCAAAAGCCCCCTGAATCACTTTTAAGGTTCCAGAGCGGTATTCCGTCTCGTGAGCACAGATTTATAAATCTTTCTGTAAATCCTTCTCTGCCGTAAAAGGTTACATATCCCGTTAAAAAGCGTATTAAAACTACAAAAAACATTTTCTCCGCTCCTCTTCTTTAAAAGTAAATTTATGAGGAAAACTCAACAGATGCTATACTGCCTGTTACCGTTGTCTGCTCCGCTGCCATTGACGGAATAGTAAGTCCCGCTCCCGTGATTTTTATAATCATATTGCCGAGATTCAAACGCACTATGCTTTCATCGTATTCCAAAATTCCACGGCATCCGTCAACGGAAATTTCACGGTTTCCCGTAAGCTCTATTTTAGCAAGTCCTGCGCCTACAATTGCCGAAAGCTCTCCCGTATCCTCCGGAGAGCTTTTGAAAATTCTTTCCGCTAAGGTCTTGGTTCCTTTTTTCCCTTTAGACATAACCTATCACCCTTTCAAAAAAGAATATGCCGTTTTTGATTTAAAAATTACATTGCTGCATATACATTAAAGGCGGTATGAAAATTTACAGGAAACGGGGTGTGCTCCTTTGAAAATAATAAAATCAAAAACCGCACATATTTTAAAATACATCCCTGCCGTCACCGGAAGCTGTCTTATGGCATTTCTTCTGCTGCTTATGCCGGAAAAAGCCGCCGAAGGGGTACGCAAAGGTCTTGATATATGCGCTGTATCGGTAATTCCTTCGCTCTTTCCCTTTATGGCGCTTTCGTCCTTTTTAATCAATTCACGCCTTTGCCTTTTCAGAGGGAAAATAGCAAACAGTGTGGGAAAAAAGCTTTTCTCTCTCCCCGGAAGCGCTCTTTCGGCAGTTTTTATGAGCCTTATAGGCGGATTCCCCGTAGGAGCTTCAATGACATCAAAGCTTCTTGTAAACGGAGAAATAACAAAAAATCAGGCTCAGAGAATGATGCTTTTCTGTGTCAATGCAGGTCCCGCATTTGTAATAGGTACTGTGGGAGTTTCCATGCTTGCAAACGCTGCCGCCGGAGGAATAATTCTTATCTCCCTTATAATAGCGTCATTATCAATGGGATTTTTTTCTTTTCTAATTTCCGACGGAGAATTTACCACACCTAAAGAATACAAAAACGAAGCAGCTCCTGAATTTTCACAGGCATTCACACGAAGCGTTGCTGACGCTGCCGGAGCAATGTTTTCAATCTGTGCATGGGTTATACTTTTTTCCTGCGTAAATGCATTTACGGATCTTCTGTCAATCAGTGAAAGTGGAAAAATTTTTATTAAATCAGTTTTAGAGGTCACTACCGGATCCTTTGCCGCTGCCGGAAATGTTTCTCTTCCCATAATGTGCCTGATTATAGGCTTTGGAGGAATATGCGTACACTGTCAGGTAATGGGATTCGCTGCCGAGACAGGAATAAAGCCTTCCCTTTTCATTGCAGCAAGAATTATAAACGGAGCTATCGCTGCAATGGTATGCGCTGTCATACTCAAGTTTTTCCCTATTTCCACCGCTGTTATGTCAAATACGGTGCAGGGTGTCCCTCAGTCATACTCAGCCTCAATACCCGCAGCTGCCGGACTTCTTGTAATGGGAGGTCTGCTTATTTTGGAGCTTGATAGCAAACGCAAAATATGCTAAAATTCCCTTAACGGGAGGCGGGATTATGAAGCTTTACGGAAAAAATATTGACAGCGCCTGCGAATATTGCAGGTACGGAAAACGTTCTTCTGAAAAGGACGTAATACTGTGCGTAAAAAAGGGCATTGTTTCGGCAGGATTTTCATGCAGCAAATTCAAATATGACCCATTAAAAAGAATCCCTAAGCGCAGACCACCTATGCCAAAATATTCTCCGGAAGATTTTGAGCTGTAAAGGTATAAAAAAGAAAAGCCATGGCATCAAAAGAAATTGAGAAATATTTGAATTTGGTTGACGAAAGAGCACAGCTTAAAGTGCTGCCCATAATTGAGTATATTGAGTCACATTATCCTAAAGCTGTTTTTGATACTGAACATTCAGAAAAAACTAAAATTCCCACCTATCGTTTTGAAGATAATTTTGTAGGCATAGGCTGCCGAAAGTATTATATTAGTCTCTATTTCAGCAGTGAAAAACCTGTTAAAATTATAGGAAATCTTACTGAAAGAGTAAGATGCAACAAAAATTCCGTCAACATAAGCTACTGCGGTGAAACGGATTATGAATCTTTATTCAGAGGTATAGACACAGAGCTTAAAGGCTGAAATAAATGAATATAAAATAACCACATAAAAAAATCCGATCTCACCGATCGGATTTTTGCTTTATTTCTCAGTTTACAAAAGTATTGGCTGAAGCTGCTGACCCTTTACAGCGGCTTCTATTGCGTTTGCGGTAAGTGAAAAATCCGCCACAATGGAATTGGGCTTTTTCACATAATCATCCTGACGCATTGGGACAAAAAATACATTCTTATAATTCATAAGCTGACCTATGTTTTTCGCTGCTGCGCCTAAGGCATCGTTTGTGGAAACTGCTATAAGCAGCGGTCTGCCGTTACGCAGATGAGCCTTTGCAGCAAGGGTTACGGTGGTATCAGTTATTCCGTTTGCAAGCTTTCCGAGAGTGTTGCCGGTACAGGGTTCAATGAGAAGTATATCAAGAAGCTTTTTGGGGCCTATGGGCTCCGCCTCGGTTATGCCGGTTATTATCTTTTTTCCGCATATGGTTTCTATTCTGCCACGGAAATCCTGAGCGTCACCAAACCTTGTATCTGTGGAATATGCATTTTCGCTCATTATAGGTATTACATCAAATCCTGATTTCACAAGATTTTCTATCTGTCCAATTGCCTTTGCAAAGGTGCAGAAAGATCCGCACAATGCAAAGCCAACTTTTAATTTCTCCATCAGCTATCCTCCTTTACGGTATTTATTATGGTTTTTGCTATTATTTCTCCTGCGCTTTCAGGGGCAAACTTTCCGGGAAGTCCCGAAGCGAGTATAACATTTACTCCGACTGCACGTGCTTTTTCAAGATCTGTACCGTAAGGAGCAGACGCCGCTTCCGCATAGAGACACCCTTTAAGCTGTTTAAGATGTTTTTCACTTAAAATCTCAGCAGGAACAGTATTTACTGCCATTCTGATTTTTTCGGAAATGTCAAAATCATCCGATACGTTAACTGTCTTGAAACCTCTTTTTTCAACCTCAGCTAAAACAGATGCTCTTCGTGCACCTATTATCACATCTGCTCCCATGGCTTTGAACAGCTCTCCAATAGCTTTACCTGTTCTGCCGAAACCGAAAACGACAACCGTCGCTCCGTTTACTGTAACCGGAAGCTCTCTCAGAGCTATTTCGGCAATACCCTCAGCTGTGGGAACTGCGTTCAAAAGCTGAAAATCTTCACGGGAATAGCAGTCATAAATTTTATTTTCGGAGAAAAGCTTTTTGATATCATCAGACATTTTGCCGCCGAAAACGCTATTTCCCTTTCCGATGAATTCCGAAAGGGATTTTATGCTTATTTTATTCTCCGAAAAAGGTGCATTTATATTTTCGCCGTCCCGTGTAAGGGGAAGCGGAAGCACAACGGCATCGTAAAGATAAGCATTTTCTGCACTTTCAGCTTTATATGGAACAGCTCCGTCATATTTTTCAAAACCTGCCGCCGCTGTTTCATATCCCATTTTTTTCAGCTTGTCTGCTGCATAAAGCTGTCTTTCATCGCCGCCTGCAAAAAGAAAACTTCTGATTTTCTCCATAAAACAATTCCTCCAGACAATCCCCAAAATCTCTTTGACAAAAACAGTTCCCATTAAACAGGGTCATTATCATAATATGGAAATCATCGCTCAAAGTGCATGATTTTAATTTTATTCATTCAATTCTCAAAAAGCTGTTTATTTATTTAGTGTTTTGCAATATAATGTATGTATTAAGAAGAAGAGGTGACAGCTTTGTACGATATAGATAATCTACTTAAATCTGTAAAAAGAGTTCATTTTATAGGTATCGGCGGTTCCGGAATGTGCCCCCTTGCTGAAATTCTTATTTCTGAGGGATACAAAATTTCCGGTTCGGACAACAACGAAAGCGACAATCTCGTAAAGCTGCGTTCATTGGGTGTTCCCGTACACATGGGACAAAAGGCAGAAAACATCAAAGGCGCTGAAATGATTGTATATACTGCGGCGCTTCTCCCTGACAATCCTGAGCTTGTAGCGGCTAAGGAAAGCGGAATCCCCACATTTGAACGTTCAAAGCTTTTCGGAGCAATCAGCCGACTTTATCCCGACTGCATAGGCGTTTGCGGTACTCACGGAAAAACCACCGTTACTTCAATGCTCACTCAAATTTACATCACCTGCGGAAAAGATCCGTCAGCAGTTATAGGCGGAACCCTTCCCCTTATCGGCAGCCACGGAAGAGTTGGTAAAAGCGATACTCTTATCTGCGAAGCATGTGAGTTTGTTGATACATTCCTCGACCTTTCACCTGACACTGCAGTTATACTGAACATCGACGAAGATCATCTTGATTACTTCAAGACTCTTGATAATCTTATTCTTTCTTTCCACAAGTTCGCTTCCATGGCAACAAAGGCGGTCATATATAACGGCGATGATGCAAACACACTCAAGGCTGTTAAGGACTGCGGAGAAAAGGATAAAATAACATTCGGTTTTGAAAAGACCAACGACTTCTATCCTGAGAATATCACAATGACAAGAGGAGCTTTCCCGAAGTTCACCGCAATGCATAAGGACGAAGTTTTAGGCGAGGTTCAGCTTGGAGTTCCGGGTACACACAATGTTCTTAACGCTCTTGCTGCAATCGCTGTTTCCGTTTACGGCGGAATTGAGGCAAAGGAAGCTATAAAGGCAATTGAGCAGTTCAGAGGAGCCGGCAGAAGATTTGAATTCCTTGCAGAAGAAAAAGGCATTACAATTGCCGATGACTATGCACATCATCCCGCAGAGCTTAAAGTAACCCTTGAAGCTGCCATGGCAATGGATTTCAATGAAGTCTGGGCAGTATTCCAGCCCTTCACCTATTCGAGAACCTATACTTTGATGGACGACTTTGCAGAGGTTCTTAAAATCCCCCAGCACACTGTTATGACGGAGATAATGGGCTCCCGTGAAAGGAACACATACAACGTATACACCTCTCAGCTGGCAGAAAAAATTCCCGGCAGCGTATGGTTCAACACCTTTGAAGAAGTTGCGGACTATGTTGTAAGCCATGCAAAGCCCGGAGATCTTGTAATCACTCTCGGCTGCGGAGATATTTACAAAGCGGCAAAGATGATGATTAAAAAGCTAAGGGAAAACTAAAGAGTAAAAATTAACGGGACAGTAAAAACTGTCCCTTTTTTGTTATTATTCAATTCAATTATTCAGCTGCTGCGGTGCTCGTCTCGGATGAAGCAGCTGTATCGCCTGCCGCTGTATCAGCGGGCTCTGAGAAAGGCTCAGAATAAGTTTCAGAGGGCTCTGCTTCCTGTGTAGTATCGGGAGGAGTTGTTGTAGTGGGAGCTGATTCTGTTTCCGGAGCATTAGTAGATCTGATTGCGCTTACATAGTATCCGTCAGCACTTTCACGAAGTACGACAGTTACATATTTATCAGGCTCCGGCTCAACCATATCGCCGTTTTCTGCCTGTGCCCACTGGCTGCTGCCAAGGTAACCTACAAGCAGCTCAACTGTATTGCCTTTCTTTGAAATCTCAAATACTCGGGGAGTGTAAATAGGCTCAACACCGGTAATAGGTACAATATAAGCCTGCTTTGCACTGTCATAGCTGAATTCATAACCAAGACCTGTTACGCTTCTGTGCTCCGGCTTTGCTTCAGGACCGAAAAGCTTTGAGAAATACTTTTCAACGTCTGTCTGAGGAATGGAAAGATTTCCGTCATCGGTAGCGTAAACGGAAGTATCAAGATCACTTTTAAGAAGCGCCCATATTGCAGCATTGATAAGCTGTTCCTGATTTCCCTTTGTAACGTCGTCAAATGGATCAGGGTCAAACATTATAACAGGTGTTATGAAAGACTCATACTCAGACTTTTTAGCAGACTGATCTGTAAGCTTTCCTACACCGAAAATTATACCGGCTATAACCGCTGCAAGACCTATAACCGCAAATATTATAACGACAATTCCAACGGGCATTGCCGCTTTGTTTCGCCTGTGTTTTCTTGCTGAAACAGTTTTCTTTGCTTTTTCCATAAATAGCTCCTGTTCTGCCATAAAGGCTGTCAGCGAATTTGTCCGCTGCCGCTGATTATATATTTCTGGCTTGTAAGCTCGCTTAAACCGAGAGGACCTCTGGCATGAAGCTTCTGAGTGGAAATTCCGATTTCCGCACCGAAGCCGAATTCTCCGCCGTCGGTAAATCTCGTTGAAGCATTTACATATACTGCCGCAGAATCAACCTGCTGCTGGAACTTCATAGCCGAAGCAAAGTCGCAGGTTATAATGCTTTCACTGTGACCTGTAGAATAACGGTTAATGTGCTCAATTGCCTCTTCCACGCTGTCAACGGTTTTTACTGAGATTATGTAGTCAAGGTATTCCTTGCCCCAATCCTCATCTGTTGCAGGGATAATACCCTCAACTGTAGCGGCTGCTCTTTCGTCGCCTCTTATTTCAACATTCTTCTCCCTGAGCTTTTCGCATACCAAGGGGAGCACTCTCTCGAGAGCAGCAGAATGTATAACAAGACTTTCGCAGGCATTGCACACTGAGGGACGTGATGTCTTTGCGTTAAAGACTATATCCGCTGCCATCTGAGCATCGGCTGTTTCATCAATATAGATGTGGCAGTTGCCGGCTCCTGTTTCAATTACAGGTACACTGGAATTTTCAACAACGCTTTTAATAAGTCCGGCGCCGCCTCTGGGAATAAGCACATCTATATATCCGTTAAGCCTCATAAGCTCTTTTGCGCTGTCCCTTGAGGTATCCTCTACAAAGCAGATTACATCTTCGGGAAGTCCCGCTTTTTTGACTGCCTCACGCATTACGCCCGCAATGGCAAGGTTTGAATTAATTGCCTCTTTGCCGCCACGGAGAATAACCGCATTTCCGCTTTTAATGCACAGAGCAGCGGCATCTGCCGTAACATTGGGTCTTGCCTCATAAATAACCCCTATAACTCCCAGGGGAACGCTTATCTTTTCAATTCTCAGACCATTGGGTCTTGTAGTTCCTCCGACAGCTCTGCCGATAGGATCTGAAAGTGCGGCTATATCTTCCGCTCCCTTTGCCATTCCTTCAATTCTGCCGCTGTCAAGGCTAAGTCTGTCAATAAGTGAAGGGGTAAGTCCGTTTTCCTTTCCCTTTTCAACATCTATGCGGTTTGCCTCTATTATTTTTTCTGAATTTTCTCTGAGAGCTTTGGCGATTTCATAAAGCGCTTTGTTCCTTGTTTCTCCCGAGGAGCTTGCAAGAACACTTTTGGCTTTCTTTGCCTTTTCTCCAAGTGCGGAAATATATGACATTTTATTTCCTCCCTTTAAATATCGTTCCTGTCTGACGGCCCTCAATAAGCTTATATATATCCTGAGGGTGTGAACCGTTCATAACAACGGTGTCTATACCGTGTCTAGCAGCTATCTGCGCAGCTTTAAGCTTTGTAACCATACCGCCGGTTCCTCGCTTACTGCCTGCCCCTCCCGCAAGAGCTATTACCTTTTCGTCGATTTTATCAACAACAGGTATAAGTCTTGCATCCGGGTCGGTATGCGGGTCGCTGCTGAAAAGTCCGTCAATATCGCTTAAAATTATCAGCGCATCAGCTTCTACAAGAGCTGCAACTGTTGCAGAAAGACTGTCATTGTCACCGTAAACAATCTCTTCTACTGCAACGCTGTCGTTCTCATTTACAATGGGAACAGCTCCGTATTCAAAAAGATGCTTGAATGTATTTGAAAGATTTTCTCTTCTTTCCTCGTCCTCAAAGTCGCTTCTCGTTACAAGAAGCTGAGCTATTGTGTGACCGTATTCACTGAAAAACTTATCGTACATGAACATCAGCTCACACTGTCCCACAGCCGCAGCAGCCTGTCTGCCGGGAGTATCATGTGGTCGCTCTTTAAGTCCCAGCTTACCGACTCCTACGCCGATAGCTCCGGAGGTTACAAGCACAACCTCTATTCCGGAATTTACCAGATCTGAAAGAACACTTGCAAGCTTTGCCATTCTTCTGATGTTTGTTTTTCCTGTTTCATATGTAAGGGTGGAAGTACCAACCTTTACTACAATTCGTTTTAAATTCTTTAATACAGCCATACTCTTCCTCATTATCCGGCGGAATCCTCCGCCTGATTTACTTTAAAATTATACCACAAAACATTCCCCATTGTATAGCGGAAAAAATAAATTTAAATAAAAGAATACAGCCCGCTGCAATTAAAAACAGCGGGCATTATTCTTAAAAGTATTCTGTTTAAATAAATTACTCAGCAAAACCTGACTCAACAAGCTTTACAAGAGCGTCCACAGCCTCTTCCTCATCGGAACCGCCTGCGATAATGCGAATCTGTGTGCCGCCCATAATACCAAGTGAAAGCACACCGAGAAGACTCTTTGCGTTTACACGGCGCTCCTCTTTCTCAACCCAAATTGAAGACTTGAATTCATTTGCCTTCTGTATAAAAAAGGTAGCAGGACGAGCATGTAAACCAACCTTATTCTGAACAGTTACATCTTTTACGTACATAGTCACATTACTCCTACAAAATAAATTTACTTTTAGTTTTTTTCGCTGTTACATATTATAGCACAAAACTCTATCTCGTCAATCAAAATCCGCCGACTTATTCCCGTTTTTCCAATAATTCGGCCTGTCTGCTAAACAAAACTACTTTAAAAACGTTTGGTTTGTACATTTTGTCCATGATTTTTTGTACATTTTGTTTATATAAATTTGAGAAATTGGATGTATATTGACGTTTTACGCCGTTTAATTAGCTATTTTGTGGTGAACGGGTGTAACCTTTTCAGTCAAAACACCAAAGGAGTAACCCTTTGATTTGAAGTACTCTATAATCTGAGGCAGCGCCTGCGGAGTTGTGGACTTATTTCCGGCATCATGCATAAGTACAACTACCCTTTTGCTTCCGGGATTACTTGACTTTATGTTAGCCACAAGCTTTGATACAGGAACATTATTTCCCGCTGCATCTCCGCTGTCGCAGTTCCAGTCAAAATACTCATATCCCATATTATGCATTCTGCGAGCGGCTGTACTTATTATTCCTCGGCAATATTTTCGGCTTACGGTATTGCTGCTGCCGCCGGGAAAACGTATTATTTTACTTTCCACGCCTGTCTGATCCTTGACTATCTTTGATATTTTTGCAAGGTCATTGAAATATGCACTTTCAGATGAATAAATGTTCTTGTAATCATGGGTAGCGGAATGAAGTCCTATTGCATGACCTCCGTTTACAATATCTTTCATGTACTTATTGTAGCCTTTTCCGTCAATTACAAAAAATGTCGCCTTTACCCCATACTGCTTTAAAACTTCAAGTACCTTGGGGGTATTTTTTGACGGGCCGTCATCGAAAGTGAGATATACGGTTTTGTCGGAGGAACCACCGTCTTCCGGAACAATTGGCTGAGGGCTGGGAGTCGGCTTTGTTTCATCACTTTTTTCTGTGTTCCCGGATGCACTCTCTTTTTTCTTTTTCATCTCTTTAAGGCTATGGTTTTCGCTTTCGAGCTCTTCCAGCTTTTTCTTATCTTCGCTGTTTTCTTTTTCCAGCTCATTAAGTCTGCTCTCAAGCTCTTCTATTTCCTTTTGATATTTTTCCTTATCTCCGCTCCCTTTTTCTTCCAGTTCCGACGCAGATTTATGTATTTTATTAAGCTCCTCATTAAGATTAGACTTATCTATATAAAGCTTTATTCCGACTGCCGAAAGGACAAGTATTATAACAAGACCTACTGCCGTGAGTCTGCGTAATTTTCTTGCGTAAATGGATTTCATACTGCATCACTCTCCTAAAGGTTTTCTTTGCAATATTCTACCACTTTCGACAGGAAATTTGGGTTACAATATTGATACAATTTATTACAACAAGTTACAGTATTTTTGCTTTCACATCACGGAAATTTCCCACAGTGAAAATAGCACAGGAAAAACAAAAATGCCTGCAATGGATTCACTCCAAAAGCAGGCATCAGCTTTAAAAAATATTAAATTTCCGGTGAGTTTTCTTTGTGGCTAAGTCTATAGCGGATTAAAAGGAGAATATCCGCCTTATTCTCCGATTCTGAGAACACATAAAGGTTTATGTATTCTCTCCCAAACCGAAGCTCACAGACAAAGCCTTATTTACACGAAGCATATCTTCACTGTCAAGATTTCCCATCTTCTCTTTAAGTCTTCTTTTATCGAGAGTACGAACCTGCTCAAGAAGCACTATGGAATCACGGGCAAGTCCACATTCATCAGCGTGTACCTGAATATGAGTAGGAAGATTTGTCTTATATTTCTGGCTTGTTATAGCCGCAGCTATAACTGTCGGACTGAACTTATTCCCAACGTCGTTCTGAACAATCAGCACCGGACGCAATCCGCCCTGTTCAGAACCCACAACGGGACTTAAATCAGCATAGTATATATCTCCCCTTTTGACTGTCATTTAAAATCACTCTCCGAAGTTATAAGTTTCAGCACTTTTATTTTGTGCAGCTATGGCTCCGGTTAATCAAAAAATTTTAATTTTCGGGGAGAAAACATAAACAAAAAACAGAGCCTGTTTCATTATATGTTTTTTAATCGAAGAGTGATAAAAGCTATTCTTCCCTTACAGCTTTGAAATTTTCAAATTTCAGAGTTAATTTAATTTCAGGTATTTCGAGAACCTCAAAGGCTCCAGACTGAGAATTTTGAACAAGTCGGAATGAGCCGGAATTTATTTCTCCTTTATAAACCCACTTATCCCCCTCTTTAGTTACCGTGAAGGATTCGATATCAAGAAGCTTATCGAAAACTGCCAGAGCAGCTTTACCGAAAAATCCTTCCGGAAGCTTATTGAGGTCCGCCGTATAAGAAAGGTTATTATAACTGAGAACACATTTTTCTCCCTGCCATACTGCGGAAAGTCCATTTAAATTTTCGGGAGAAGTAAATGACAGAACACAGTTTCCGAACCCGTGATAGTTCAGATGAGCTCCAATCTCTTCTTTACCGGCAGTGAGCAGAACATCAGTTTCAAACTGCTCCGGAGGCTTTGGCGGATAATCCTTTCCGCCTCCTCCTTTCTGACAGCCTGAAAACAAAATCATTCCGGTAAAAACAGAAAGAAACGTCAATATCAAAATTACCTTTTTTATATCTTTCACCTGCCGCCGTGACGGCAGACTTTGCCGTCATTCAAATTGTGAAAGCAGCAGCGCCAGTTCCTTTGCCATATCGCTGGGAGTCATGCCATGCTTTGAATACCTCTTTGCAGCGGCGTCTCCGGCAGCTGAATGGACATATACGGCAGTTACGGCGGCATCAAGGGGACTCATTCCCTGAGCGGCATGGGAAGCGGTTATTCCTGCAAGAAGATCTCCGCTGCCTCCCTTTGCCATACCGTCGTTGCCGGTGCGGTTTATGTATATTTTTCCTCTTCCGTCAGTCACAATGGTATTTGCGCTTTTAAGAACCACTATTACGGAATACTCTCTTGCAAAGCTTTCTGCATATTCATATCTCTTTGCTGAAACATCCTTTACGGTGGTTTTAAGAAGCCTTGACATCTCTCCGGGATGAGGCGTTAAAATCACAGGCGCTGCCGCCTCTTTCAGTATATTTATATTATCTGAAACGGCATTTATTCCATCAGCGTCTATTATTACAGGACAGGATGCATTTTTAATGACCTCATACACAAGTGCATCGGACTTCTCACTTCTGCCAAGGCCGCAACCGATAAGAATAGCTGTAGCCTTTTTCATGGCCTCTTTGATTTCATCAAAGTCATCTATACTTACACGCTCTCTTTTTTCGTCTCCCAAGGGAAGAAGCAGCGGCTCTGTAAGATGAGGAGCTATGGCGTTATATGCTCCGCCCGGGAATGCTGCGGTAACAAGTCCCGCTCCGGCTCTGACAGCTCCAGTAACCGAAAGCACAGCTGCTCCCGGCATATTTCTGCTTCCGCATATGCACAGCACATGGCCGAAATCATTTTTATGGGAGAGGGTATTTCGCTTTACAAATCTTGCTGAAATTTCATCGGCTCCCTCCCACTGAAGCTTCGGCTCAACACAGTTCATACTTTCTTCTGATATTCCTATTCGAACTGTTGTAACTCTACCGCAGTATTCAGCTGCCGGTTTTAGCACATGAGCCGGTTTAAGACAGGTAATGGCTATTGTTTCATTGGCCTTTACACAGGCTCCTGCTACAAAACCTGTATCAGTTTCCGCTCCGCTGGGAATATCCACCGAAACCTTATATCCCTTGCTTTCCGAAACAGCTTCAAAAACTTCGGACAAAACAGGATTTGCCTCACCGTAAAATCCTATTCCGAAAACACAGTCCACTACAACGTCGGCATCGTAAATTGCATTGAGAGAATCAGTTTTATCGAATCCATATTTCAAAACCTTAATATCAAAAGTTCCAAGTCTCTTGAACATAGTGACGGCATCTCCTGCAACAGGCATACCTGCCGCTAACACAACTGTTACCTTAGCCCCGTTCTGATGAAGCTTTCGAGCGATAACAAAGCCATCGCCACCGTTTTTGCCCTTACCGCAGACAACACACACTTTTTTAGATTCAATATTCCCAAACAATTCCTTTGCTCTGTCGTTTATAACCTTAGCACAGGCAGAGCCCGCATTTTCCATAAGACGCAGAAAATCTATGCCGTTTTCCGCTTCGTACTCTTCAACTTTTCTTATTTCATCAGCTGTAAGTATTATCATATCTGTTCTCCTTCCGTGCTTTCCTTAAATGCTATAACCACCGCTGCGGCAAAAGTATCTGTATGGGTAAGACTTACGTCAAAATTCAAATTGCTTTCCCTGACCTTTTCAGCCGCTTTTCCGGAAAATCTCAAAAGCGGCTTTCCGTTTTCGTCATGTGTAATATAAATCTCCTTAGGTGAAAATCCCCTGAATCCGCTGCCCATGGCTTTTACGAAGGCTTCCTTTGCGGCAAAAAATGCAGCCAGACTTTCAGCGGAATTTTTCTTTTTTAAGGCATAGTCAAGTTCTTCCTGAGCAAAAATTTTACTGAGAAACTTTTCATTCTCGGCAGATTTTTTTATCCTCTCGATTTCCGCCATATCTATTCCTACTTTCACCTTTTCACATCCTTTCACGGCAAAAACATTGTTATATATAATAGTATTACAATCATATGGGTTAAATAAGCCTTATTTCCACCACCGCTTTTTCAAGCTGTGTGTTTTCGGCTTTACGTGATAATTATATCATAAGGAAAATCCCCTGAAAAGGTATTGCAAAAAAGGGGGCTTCGTGTTATATTTATGAAAGATAACGCTGTGACGAAGAAAAGTAGTTTCTTTATGCGCCGCCAGAGAGAGATTCCCGTGGCTGAAAGGAATCTCAGGACTGCAAAAGATTACGAAGTTCCCTTCCGAGCGGTGCCGCTCAAGCTTTGGTTGTAGGCGGCAACGGGTTTGTCTCCGTTAAAGGACGCAGAGTGTTTGCTCTTACAAAGCAAAAATCAGGGTGGTACCACGGAGGATATTCCTTCGTCCCTTTTTCGGGACGAAGGTTTTTTTATTTTCCGTCCCTAAGAAATATTTTTATTTATGAGGAAAGGATGTTTTAAGATGAAATCACAGCTTGAGGCAATTCGTGCCGCAGCTACTGAAGAAATTGCAAAGGTTTCTTCAAAAATCGACCTTGACGCCCTTAAAGTAAGATTCCTCGGAAAAAAGGGCGAGCTTACGGCAATTCTTAAACAGATGGGTAAGCTTTCACCTGAGGAGCGTCCCGTAATGGGTCAGCTTGCCAACGAGGTAAGAAGCTTTATCGAAGAAAAAATAGAGGAGCGTTCAGCTGAGATAAAGAAAATCGAAACAGCTCAGAAGCTCAAAGATGAGACAATCGACGTTACAATGCCCGGAAAGGTAAAGCCTCTCGGTCACAAGCATCCCCTTTCAATCGTCCTTGACGAGGTTAAGGAGATATTCATGGGCATGGGCTTCGACGTTGCAACAGGTCCCGAAGTCGAATGGGATTACTATAACTTTGAGGCTCTTAACATCCCCAAGGGACATCCTGCAAGAGATACTCAGGATACTTTCTACATCACAGAGAATATGCTTCTCCGCACTCAGACATCACCTGTTCAGATAAGAGTCATGGAAAATAACCAGCCTCCTATCCGCATTATCGCACCGGGCAGAGTTTACCGCTCCGATGCTGTTGACGCTACACACTCTCCTCTCTTCCATCAGATTGAGGGCCTTGTAGTTGATAAGGGCATCACAATGGGTGACCTTAAAGGTAACCTTGAAGCTTTCGCAAAGAGACTTTACGGCAACGATACAAAAATCCGTCTTCGTCCCCACCACTTCCCCTTCACTGAGCCTTCATGTGAAATCGATGTAAGCTGCTTCCGCTGCGGCGGCAAGGGCTGCCCCATGTGTAAGGGTGAAGGCTGGATTGAAATTCTCGGCGGCGGAATGGTACATCCGAAGGTACTTAAAAACGGCGGCATCGATCCCGAAGTTTACAGCGGCTTCGCTTTCGGCGTAGGTCTTGAAAGACTTGTAATGTTCCGCTTCAACATTGACGATATGCGTCTGCTTTACGAGAACGATATGAGATTTCTCGGTCAGTTTTAAGGAGGTAGCAAAATGAATTTATCCAAAAAATGGCTTCTCGATTACGTTGACCTCGATGTAAGCGATAAAGAATTCAGCGACGCTATGACCCTTTCCGGCTCCAAGGTAGAGGGCTATGAGCACGAAGGCGCTGACCTTGACAATATAGTTGTGGGAAAAATTCTTTCCCTTACCCGTCACCCTGATTCCGACCACCTGTGGATCTGCTCAGTAGATGTAGGAGCCGAAGCTCCCCTCCAGATAGTAACAGGCGCTCAGAACCTTAAAGAGGGCGACTATGTTCCCGCCGCTCTCAACAATTCAACTGTTTACGGCGGAAAGAAGATTAAAAGCGGTAAGCTCAGAGGAGTTGAAAGCTGCGGAATGCTCTGCTCTCTGGGCGAACTGGGTCTCACCCTTCACGATTTCCCCTATGCAATTGAGGACGGAATTTTTGTTTTAGGCGATGACTGTGACAAAACTCCCGGCGTAGATATCCACAAGGCAATCGGTCTTGAGGACACCGTTACAGAATTTGAAATCACATCAAACCGTGCAGACTGCCTTTCTGTTATCGGTCTTGCACGTGAAGCAGCCGCAACTTTCGGCAAAACTCTGAATGTCAAAGCTCCCGAAGTAAAACCCGGTCACGGCGATGTAAAGGATATTCTTTCAGTAGAAATTAAAGACAGCGAAAAGTGCTACCGCTACGTTGGCGCAGTTGTTGAGAATGTCCGCATTAAGCCCTCACCCCGCTGGATGAGAGAAAGACTTCGTGCAAGCGGTGTGCGTCCTATCAACAACATCGTTGACATCACAAACTATGTCATGCTCGAATACGGTCAGCCCATGCACGCTTTTGACCTTCGTTACCTTAAAGGAAACAGCGTTATTGTACGCTGTGCTGAAGACGGCGAAAAGATCACAACCCTTGACGGTCAGGAACGTGAACTTCAGAACGATATGCTTGTAATTGCCGACAAGGAAGGTCCCGTTGCAGTTGCCGGCGTTATGGGCGGAGAATACAGCGGAATTATGGACGATACAACCACAATCGTTTTTGAATCCGCAATGTTCAACGGCTTCAGTGTACGTTCAACAGCAAAGCGTCTCGGCATGAGAACAGAAGCTTCCTCCCGTTACGAGAAAGAACTTAACCCCGAAAGCTGCCTTACATGCCTTAACAGAGCATTGGAGCTTGTACAGCTTCTTGATGCAGGCGATGTTGTAAACGGCGTTGTTGACTGCTTCCCCAAGTCAAAAGAGCTTGTAACTCTTCCCTTTGACTGGCAGTGGGTAAACAACTTCATCGGTATTGATGTTTCAGCTGACGAGCAGAAGAAGATTCTTGAAAACATCGGCTTCACTGTTGAAAACGGAACAATTACAGCTCCCTGGTTCAGAAACGACATCGAGCATATGGCTGATATTTCCGAGGAAATCGCAAGATTCTACGGCTACGGCAATATCCCCAACAGAGCTCTCAGCGGCGAAGCAAACGGAAAGCTCACTCCCGTTCAGCAGCTCCAGCGTCTTGTAAACGAGACAATGCTCGCTTTAGGCGTAACTGAAATTGCCACATTCTCATTTGTAAGCCCCAAAGTTTACGATAAAATCTGCCTTCCCGCAGACAGTGCTCTTCGCAAGTGCGTTGTAATCTCCAATCCTCTCGGTGAGGACACAAGCGTAATGCGTACAACAGCAGTTCCCAGCATTCTTGACGTCCTTGCAAGAAACTATAAGAACCGCAACCCCGAAGCATGGGTATTTGAGCCTGCTACAATCTACATTCCTCAGGGCGATGACAAACTCCCCGTTGAGGCTCAGAGAATAACAGTAGGTCTTTACGGCGCAGATGCTGATTTCTTCACTCTCAAGGGAATTACAGAGGAACTTCTCAGAAAGTGCGGCGTAAAGGGATACGACGTTGCAGCAGTCAAGGATGACCCCACATTCCACCCCGGACGCACAGCTGAATTCACCGTTAACGGCGAGAGAATTGCAATTTTAGGTGAAATTCATCCCCAGGTTGCTGAAAATTATGGAATCGGTGCAAAGGCATATGTTGCCGACATCGACTTTGATAAGATTTTTGAAATCAGAGATACTGTTCTTCAGTACAAGCCCCTGCCCAAGTTCCCCGCCACAACCCGTGACCTTTCATTTGTCTGTGATAAGGAAATTCCTGTACTGACACTTGAGAAGGCAATCGGAGAAGCTGTCGGAAAGAACCTTGAAAACATTGCTCTCTTTGACGTTTACGAAGGCGAACAGATTGAAAAGGGCAAAAAGAGCGTTGCTTTCAGCGTGCGTATGCGTTCACCTGAAAAGACCCTCACTGATGAGGAAGCAGATGCAGCAATGAAGCGTGCGGTCAAGGCTCTTGGTAAACTTGGTATATCTCTTCGCTCATAATAAAAATTATTATTGATAATCTATTGTTTTTATCATAAAATAGGTTTATAATGACATCAAGTTTTGAACGGAGGTGGAGTCTTAATGACAGATAAGACAATTCAGTTTTCAATTAAAGATGAACATGAAGAGGAAATGAAAAGAACTCTTCAGTGCGTATATGATGCTCTTAAGGAAAAGGGATACAATCCCGTCAGCCAAATTGTAGGTTACATTTTGTCTGAGGACCCCACATATATTACCACCCATAACAATGCGAGAAATCTTGTAAGAAAGCTTGACAGAGATGAGCTTCTCCAAGCGCTTCTTAAAAATTATCTCGGTATTACGAAATAAAATTTAAATTTTAAAAGCTAAGCTTCACGGCTTAGCTTTTATTTTTGCAGTTTATATGTGACAAATTGTCACATATAAACATTTTTTATCGTTATTATAGATGAAGCTAATTTAAATATAAATGATGAGGAGGATTTTTATGAGCTTTAAAGTAAACCCTGAATCCGGAGATAAAAATGAAAAAAACAGCATGGAGAACAAATCAACAAATGAAAAAGCGGAAACTAATTTCCCGTTTTACACTAAAAACTGGTTTGTTCTGATTATGCTGTTTTTCTTTGCACCTTTGGGAATCTTTCTTTTGTGGCGGCGAAAAAAATGGAGCAAAGCTTTAAAAATCATTTTAACCGCTTTGTCACTGTACTGGTTTATGTTTGTGATATTTGTTGATTTCCCTTATGCACCTGAATCCGGTACTTCAGATACTACCGACAGTTTCATAACCGAGCAGACAGAAAACAATGAATTATACATTGAAAAGACACTTTCAGAAACTCAAACTGAAAGTGATACTTCCAAGTTTTATACTAAAACAGAAACCGAAAAAAACAGTGGTTCTGGTTCATCAGGCAATAATATTCAGCATGCTGATTCATACACTCCGGCTACAACAGAAAAAAACACCGTACCTACAACTCATCCTACGCCCACCGGAGAAAAATTTGTTCTCAATACAAATACAAAGGTATATCACAGGCCAACCTGCCGTTATGTAGAAAAAATAAAGCCGGAAAATTACCTTGCCGCTTCACAAGTTCCGGCAAATTACAGACCATGTAAGGTTTGTAATCCTTAATATTTTAACAAATAACTTGACAAAGAGAGCTTGAGGATATAATATTATTTTGGCGAAATTTGACAAATAAATAATATTTCGCATGAGAATAATATGAGAGGATTTTTTTATGAAAAAGCTTTTTATATCCTTAACTTTAATTGCTGCAATGCTTCTATCATCCGCAATAAGCGTCTTTGCGGCAGCTCCTACCAAGGATGGCACTTATGAGGTTAAAATCCAGCTGCGACGTGCCGACAGTGATGAATCATCTGAAGGAAGCTCTTTTTTAAGTCAGACAGCACTTTTGGAAGTTAAAAACGGCAAAAAGTATTTAACGATGGTCTCATTAACTTCGATAATAGGATTTAATCTTTATTATTATACTGACGGTTCTGTTTCCGGGGATACAGCTACAGCCGAAATAGTTAAAAACATTGAAATCGACGGCACTACATATCCCAGCGGATATAAAATTCCTGTAAAAGGAAACAGCCAGCTTGTGGGAGTTATGATGAAGCTTCCATACACATCGGCAACTATTTCCGGAAGAATATATATTGATTACAACACCTGTAAATTTATTCCTGAACCTGAAACATCAGCTCCTACTGATAAACCTGAAACATCTTCCGGCACTTCCGAAAACAATACCATCGTTTACGAATATCCATACGCTTTAAAACCGGGATCTAATCAGGGTGCAGGCAATGATTACAATTACTCATATAGCGGAAATTCTGATGAAGAATCCACGGTAAGCTCTTCTAATGCCGAGAAAAAGGAAAACGAAACCAGTGAAACTAAAGTTGTGAAAAACGTAAAGAAAAAGGAAGACAACACCGGTATAATTATCGGAGGAGTTATTTTAGGAGCTATTCTGCTCGCACTTGTAGGATGGGTAGTAATCTCCAAGGCAAAGGAAAGCAAATAATAATTAAAAATAACACATCTAATCAGCCGTTTAGAAACGGCTGATTTTTTATTTATATGAAAATGAAAAACAAATTTTAATTCTATAAATACAGTAAAAAATCTTGACAATGTAGGAAAAGAAATGTAATATAAGTTAGTCAGCACTAACTTATATTAGCGAGTTAGTTAAAACTAATCAAACGAAAGAAAGGACATATCTCACATGAAAAAAATCTTTGCACTGATAACTGTAATCTCCGCCCTTTTGGGATTAACGCTGCTATCAGCCTTTGCCACAGCACCAACCAAAAACGGAATTTATGAGGTTCCGGTTCAGCTTCGACATGCTGAAAAGGATACAGAATCAATGGGCAACAGTTACATACTTCATACTGCACTGTTGGAAGTGAAAGACGGAAATAAGTATATTACTATGGTTTCCGATTCAAAGATTATGAATCTGGAATTTTCATATTATACTGACGGCTCTGTCTCAGGGACCTCACAAGCAGCTGAAAAAATTGAAAACGTTAAAATAGGCGGCAAAACTTACTCCGTAGGTTACAGATTTCCATTAAAGGGTACAGGGCAGCTTGTAGGAGTTAAATTCAAAGCTTCAATCATGCCTATGAGTCCGTCGGCAAGAGTCTACATAGACTATAACAGCAGCGTACTCGTTTTATCATACGATGAAACAACTGTACCCGCTCCCACACAAAATCAAGACACGCCTACAACATCAAAATCAATTGAACCGGCTTCAAGTTCTTCCGCAACTACGACATCACCTTTAAACACCGAAACCAAAACTGATACTAACCAAATTGACAATACATTAGTTCAATCAGAAAATATTTCAGATACGCAAGCCTTATCAGAAAATATTTTTGAGACATCAGCTTTATCGGAATGGGAAGAGAATGAATCTACTACACATATACAGACAGAAGAAACCAAAGGTAACACAGGACTTATTGCCGGAATAGTTGTAGCCGTTATAATTATCGCAGGTGCTGTAGCAATAATTGTAATTAAAACTCGTATAAAAAAATAAAAGATACCCTCAAAGTAAAAGAACCGCAGTGGAATTACTGCGGTTCTTCTTCATTTGTTGCAATTTTTTCAGCTGATAGATAGAAGCTGAATTTTATTCTTTCATCATAAACTTAGCCCATGTTCCTTTATACTCACTAAGGTTATCACGCCAGTAGATGAGCTTATCTATATACTGGGCACATCGCTTTTCTATCGGTTCACAGCAGTTTTCAATTCCGTACTTTTTTACAATTGCAGTAAACTCATAAATCGGAAGTCCCATTGCGTGTCTTTTTGTATGAACAGTACTGCAAGCTTGACCGACCGCATGACACAAGGCTTCATCTTCCGGCAAATCCATCTCTTTTGCCATACTGTGACAATTGAGTATTGCTTTCTTTGCCACAGGCATTTTTATCTCTCCTGCAGCCCAGCGTTTTGCTTCTTCAAGTGCCTTAATGGGGCGATCATCCAGGGGATATTTTTCAAAAAGTTCCCTTACACAGTCACCGGATAAATCAAGAGCCCAAAGGACTATCGTACGGCGGTTCTGATTTTCAAGAAGTATGGAAAGCTCCTGAAGTATGGGGCTTTCCTGAGAAAACAGTATCTGATTTTTTCTTTTTATTCTTGCATTTACGTCATCGATCCAGTCCATATCCGAGCCTCCATAAACATCATATTAATATTCATACACGATTTTATCACAGACTCAGGGATGTTTCCATAAATTTCAAGAAAAGCATTAAGTTTTAATCTTAATATTTAAAACCTTTCAGACTCATCAGTCTTTCCATTGCCTTTACTGTATTTTCATAACTTGAAAATGCAGTTAAACGAAAATATCTGTCAGCATTTTCTCCAAAGCCTTCACCGGGAGTTCCCACTATACCAACTTTATTTAGCAAATAATCAAAGAAATCCCATGATTTCATACCATTAGGACAGCGAAGCCAGATGTACGGTGAATTTTTTCCACCGGTATACCAAATATTAAGCTCAGCAAGGGTTTTAGTGATTATTTCTGCATTTTTTCTGTAATATAAAATATTTTCCTTGATTTGCTTTCTGCCCTCTTGTGAAAAAACAGCTTGCGCTCCCCTTTGTACAATGTATGATACTCCATTAAACTTTGTTGTTTGACGGCGCAGCCACATCTTATTAATACTCATTGAATCGAAATTAAGTTCTTTTGGTACAACAGTATATCCGCATCTTGTTCCGGTAAAACCGGCAGTTTTTGAAAGAGAGCAAAACTCAATAGCACATGTTTCAGCATTTTCTATTTCAAAGATACTGCGTGGAAGCTCATCATCTGCAATAAAAGATTCATATGCAGCATCAAATAAAATTAACGCATTATGTTCATTGGCATATTCTACCCATTGTTTTAACTGCTCTTTACTATACACCGCTCCGGTAGGGTTGTTGGGAGAGCAAAGGTAAATTATATCAGCTTCAAGTGAATCTTCAGGAAGCGGTAAGAAGGAATTAGATTCATTTGCATCAGAAAAAACTATTTTACGTCCATCCATCACATTGGTATCAACATAAACGGGATATACAGGAGTGGGAATACATACAACATTTTGCCGATCAAACAAATCTAAAATATTGCCTAAATCACTTTTTGCACCGTCAGAAACAAAAATTTCATCTTCATCCAGTTCTACACCGATTTCAGCATAATAGCCTTTGATAGCTTCTCGCAAAAAGTCATATCCCTGTTCAGGTCCGTATCCATGAAAGGTTGAGGCATTACCCATTTCCTCAACAGCCTGCTTCATAGCATTAATTACTTCACTGCACAATGGCAAAGTTACGTCTCCTATACCCATTCTGATAATCTCTTTATCCGGGTGCTCCTTACTGTAAGCCGCTACACGTCGTGCAACCTCTGAAAACAAATAGCTTTCTTCTAATTGTCTGTAATTCTTGTTTGGAATCATATTTTTCAAACCTCACATTCACAAATTGTCGCAGCAGGTCCAGTCATCATAACTGTGTTATCCTCAAGGATTCTGATTGTCAAATTTCCGCCGTCCAGACAAACAGTAATATCTGTGTCATAGTCGCAGAATCCCGATTTTACAGCAGCAGCCGCACTGGCACAAGCGCCTGTTCCGCAAGCCATAGTAATACCGCTGCCTCTTTCCCATACACGCATTTTTAAAGTATTGCGATTCAATACCTGTACAAATTCAGCATTGACACCGTTTTCAAAAAAAGGATGGTGTTCTAATTCCTTTCCCACAGTATCAAGAGGTGCCTGCTGTGCATCATCCACAAAGGATACAGCATGAGGGTTTCCCATAGAAACGGGAATAATATCCACTTTTCCGTAAACTGTCTCCAATATCACCGGATTATCTACAACGCATTTTCCCATGGATACAGTGACTTCATTTACCTTACCATGACAAGTTTTCAGTGACAGGTATTTGTCCCCTGACTTTGTTTTTATTTTCAGATTCTTTTTATCTGTATAGCCCTTATCATAAACATATTTTCCTACACATCTTATACCGTTTCCGCACATCATGGCTTCACTGCCGTCAGCATTGAAAATACGCATTGAAAAATCAGCTGTATCGCAAGGTTCAATGGTGATTATTCCGTCTGAACCAATGCCAAAATGTCTGTCCGAAAGCTTTTTTGACCATTCCTGAGGATTTTCTAACTTTCCGTAAAAATACAGATAATCATTTCCCAAACCGTGCATTTTTGTAAAGTGCATAATATAATCCCTCCTGTCCGTTAATTAAAGCCGTTTAAGTTTTTTTACTTCTTAAAATAATTTTCTAACTATCAACACCTAAAACCATTGCAGATCAATATTTAAAGCAGTGTACCGAAATAACTTTTCAAAATATTATTCACTTTGATTTCTGTGAAAGTTTTTGCTCAAATTTATCTTTTCTGACATCACTTGGAATCGGGGTAGGATAACATCCGTCAAAACAAGCACTGCAATACTGCTCGTTTCCAATCATTGTGCCAAGTTCCTTTACAGGCAAATATCCGAGACTATCCGCACCGATAATTTTTGCAATTTCATCCACTGTATGCTTACAGGCAATTAAATGTTCACGAGAATCAATATCTGTTCCGTAATAACACGGGTTTAAAAATGCCGGTGAAGATATTCTCATATGGATCTCCAAAGCACCTGCTTCTCTCAGAAGCCTTACAATACGTCCACTGGTTGTACCTCTTACAATGGAATCATCAACCAACACTATTCGTTTACCTTTTACATTATCTTCTATGGCACTAAGTTTTATCTTTACCTGATCCAAGCGGCTTGACTGACCCGGCGAAATAAAGGTTCTGCCGATATATTTGTTTTTAATAAGACCAATTGTATAGGGAATTCCCGATGCATTGCTGAATCCAAGGGCAGCATCAAGCCCTGAATCCGGAACACCTATTACTAAATCAGCATTTGCAGGATGATGTTTTGCTAAAATCTGTCCGGCACGAAACCTTGCAGAATGAACCGATATTCCGTCTATCACAGAATCAGGACGTGAAAAATAAATATACTCAAATGCACAAAGACATTTTTTCTTTTTGCCGCAGTGTTCTCTACGTGAAACAACATTTTTGCCGTCAAAAACCAAAATTTCTCCCGGTTCAACATCCCTGATAAGCTTTGCTCCTACAGCTTTCAAGGCAGCACTTTCCGAAGCAATTACATACATATTATCTTCTGTCTTACCATAACACAGCGGTCTGAATCCATAGGGATCTCTAGCACAAATCAGCTTTTGCGGTGACATCAATACCAGAGAATATGCTCCGTCCAAAACATTCATTGCCTTGCTTACAGCTTCTTCTATTGAAGATGATACCAGTCTTTCTTTGGTTACAATGTAAGCGATTGTCTCAGTATCGCTGGTAGTATGAAAAATTGCACCGGACAATTCCAGACTGTTTCTTAATTGAGCTGCATTACTCAAATTTCCATTATGAGCAATTGCCATCCTTCCCTTTTGGTGATTAACTTCAATGGGTTGGCAGTTATTTCGATTTGTTCCTCCGGTAGTGCCATAACGAACATGTCCCACTGCAATTTTGCCTTTGGGCATAGAAGAAAGTATGCTGCTCTGAAAAACTCCATTGACTAACCCTAAGTCCTTGTGCGACACAAATACTCCGTCATCATTTACAACAATTCCGCAGCTTTCCTGTCCCCTGTGCTGAAGGGCATATAAACCATAATATACAGTGCTTGCAACATCCGATACATTTTCGGATATTATCCCAAACACTCCGCATTCTTCATGAATACTCATTTTCTTCCTCCCTTTGAATAGTTCAATGCTGCACCTACAAAACCTTTAAATAAGGCATGTGGATTATTAGGTCTGCTTTTAAACTCAGGATGATACTGTACACCAACATAGAAATCGTAATCTGACAATTCTATTGTTTCAACCAATCTTTCATCGGGAGAAAGTCCGGAAAATGTCATTCCGGCACTTTCAAGCAGACTGCGATACTTATTATTAAATTCATAGCGATGTCGATGTCTTTCACTGATTTGTGCACAGTTATAGCATCTCTCCAAAGTAGTTCCCGGTTTTACAACGCAAGGATATGCGCCCAAACGAAGTGTTCCCCCTTTATCCACTTCATCACTCTGACCAGGCATAAAATCAATTACTTTGTTTGCACATGTTTCATCAAATTCGCCTGAATTGGCATCTTTTATTCCGGCGGCATTCCGTGCAAACTCAATTACGGCAATTTGCATACCAAGACATATTCCGAAATACGGCAAATGATTTTTCCTTGCATATCCGGCTGCCAGAATCATACCCTCAATGCCTCTGTCTCCAAAACCTCCGGGAACAATAATACCGTCTAATTGAGAAAGCATTTTATCAGCAGTCTGTTCGGTAATCTGTTCAGAATCTATCCAATGAATGTTGACATATGCGTTATGATAATATCCCGCATGACGCAGTGCTTCTGCCACCGAAAGATAAGCATCATGCAAAGCGGTATATTTACCGACAAGTCCAAATTCCACCTGATATTTTCTGGAATTTATCTGTTTTACCAACTTTTCCCACTCGGACAAATCAGGTTCATTTGGCTGCAAACACAACTCTCTGCATACAACTTGTGAGAAATTTGATTTTTCCAGCATCAAAGGAGCTTCATAAAGATTTTCAATAGTTCTGTTCTCTATAACGCAATCTTGCTTAACATTGCAGAAAAGTGATATTTTTTTAAATATGGATTCCTCAAGAGGTTCATCGCATCGAAGAACTATAATATCAGGATTTATACCCATACCCTGAAGTTCTTTTACCGAATGCTGCGTAGGCTTTGATTTGTGTTCATTGGATCCCTTTAAAAACGGTACTAAGGTAACATGGATAAACAAACTGTTTTCTCTTCCAACCTCAAGAGAAATTTGACGTACAGCTTCGATAAACGGCTGCGATTCAATATCACCAATGGTACCTCCGATCTCGGTAATTACCACATCGGCGTCAGTTTGCTTTCCCACTCGATAAACAAACGCCTTGATTTCATCGGTAATGTGAGGTATAACCTGCACAGTTGAGCCAAGATACTCTCCTCTGCGCTCTTTGTTTAATACATTCCAGTAAACCTTTCCTGTTGTAAGGTTTGAAAACTGATTGAGATCTTCATCAATGAAGCGTTCATAATGACCCAAATCCAAATCTGTCTCTGCTCCGTCTTCTGTTACATATACCTCACCATGCTGATATGGGCTCATTGTTCCGGGATCTACATTAATATATGGATCTAATTTTTGTGCAGCAACTTTTAAACCTCTGGATTTAAGAAGCCTTCCTAAAGATGCAGCGGTAATTCCCTTTCCAAGACCTGACACTACACCGCCTGTAACAAAAACATATTTTGTCATGGTTTATTTCCCCCTTATGGCTATTATTATTTACCGCCTTCACCGCAGTCACACTATTTGTAAAAAAAGAGTAGTACAGTGACACATAGATCCATAAAATTTTTATACTTAGTAAAATAACCAAAGGTGGTTATTCCAATATCGGTTATATAAATCCGGCAGTAAAAAACGAAAAACATATAACAGACAGTCAAGTAATTTGACTGTCTGTATTTAAATGCAAAAGCTTATCGGACCCCAAACAAAAGGTCGCCATATGTTGGGAACGGCCAATATTTTTTCGCCGTTAAGGTTTCAGCTTCATCACAAACCACACGCAGCTCATTCATTTTGGCAAGAAGTACATCACGGATAGCTGCAGATTCATCTATCACATTTTCATACTCTTCCATGTTGAGCAGTGCATTCTCAAGTTCATCTGTTGCAATGAAAATACGTTCAGTAAGAACAGAAAGTTTTTTCAGCAGACTACTTTCATAAACAACTGAAATTTCTTCCATCACTGACTTTTTAAGTGAGGCAGTCTGTGCCAGATCCTTTATGTATGCTTCAACAGCAGGAGCAATTTCACATCTAGCCATATTCACCATGGTATTAGCTTCAATAAGTATTGTCTTACAGTAGTTATCCAAAGTAATTTCACAGCGTGATTTGAGTTCTGCCTCGGTGAACACCTTATGAGCTGTGAGCATATCTACATTTTTCTTATCGAGAAGATGAGGAATACAGTCAGCGGTAGTGCGATAATTGAGAAGTCCTCTCTTTTCGGTTGCTTCTTTAATCCATACATCGTTGTAACCGTTTCCGTTAAATATAATGCGCTTATGATCCTTTATGGTCTTGCGAATCATTTCATGGAGTGCTGTCTCAAAATCCTCTGCTTTTTCCAAACGGTCAGCATAAATTTTAAGAGACTCTGCTACCGCAGCATTGAGCATAATGTTTGCACAGGCAATACTGTTTGAAGAACCCAGCATACGGAATTCAAATTTATTTCCTGTAAATGCAAAAGGAGAAGTTCTGTTGCGATCCGTAGTATCACGGGTAAATTTAGGAAGTACGTTTACCCCCAGCTTCATAACAGTTTTTTCAGCCGCATTATATGGAGTATCCGTTTCAATCGCTTCAAGAATTGCATTAAGCTCATCACCGAGGAACATTGACACAACAGCCGGCGGTGCTTCATTGGCTCCCAGACGGTGGTCATTACCTGCTGTGGCTACTGAAATACGAAGCAAATCCTGATAGTCATCAACCGCTTTAATAACAGCACATAAAAATAATAAAAACTGTGCGTTTTCATAAGGAGTTTCTCCGGGAGAAAGCAAATTTATTCCCGTATCGGTAGTAAGTGACCAGTTATTATGCTTTCCGCTTCCGTTAACCCTGGCAAATGGCTTTTCATGCAGCAAGCACACCAAACCATGACGTGCTGCAACCTTCTGCATGATTTCCATTGTCAGCTGATTATGGTCGGTTGCTATATTTGTAGTGGTGTAGATAGGTGCCAGTTCATGCTGAGCGGGAGCTACCTCATTATGTTCGGTTTTGGCAAGTATACCAAGCTTCCACAACTCCTGATTAAGATCTTCCATGTATGCTTCTACACGTGGCTTGATAACACCGAAATAGTGGTCATCCATCTCCTGACCTTTTGGAGGCTTGGCTCCAAACAAGGTGCGGCCGGTAAACATCAAATCCTTTCGCTTATTATACATTTCTCTATCTATCAGGAAATATTCCTGCTCAGGTCCTACTGAAGTCTTTACACATTTTACAGTGTCGTTGCCAAACAATCTGATAATTCTCAATGCCTGCTTATTAAGTGCTTCCATAGAACGAAGAAGAGGAGTTTTTTTGTCTAAAGCCTCTCCGCCGTAGGAGCAGAAAGCAGTGGGAATACACAAAGTCTTGCCTTTAATAAACGCATAAGAAGTTGGATCCCATGCAGTATATCCCCTTGCCTCAAAAGTTGCCCTAAGGCCTCCTGAGGGAAATGAGGAAGCGTCGGGTTCTCCCTTAATCAGCTCTTTTCCGGAAAATTCCATGATCACTCCACCGTCAGGAGAGGGAGAAATAAAACTGTCGTGTTTTTCCGCAGTAATTCCGGTCAGAGGCTGAAACCAATGAGTATAATGAGTAGCACCGTTTTTAACTGCCCAATCCTTCATGGCATCGGCAACCGCATTTGCTACGCTTATATCAAGCTTTTCTCCCTGATCAATTGTCTTTTTCAGAGAATTATATACTTTTGCTGATAAAGTAGCTTTCATGACCCTGTCATCAAATACTTTGCTGCCAAAAAAATCTGTTACTGTGCTCATAGTGATTCTCCTTTCAGACAAAAGGCAAAGGCGCCTTTAATGCTAAAACACATTAAAGACGCCTTTGCCTTTATTTACATATTAATTTCCAAAATTAACAGTGCGTAAAGCCGTTTTAGAAGCTTTTCATTTGTCGCTCTCAACTTTACGAATTGAATTCTACATCTCACAACGAGATTTGTCAATATATTTTTCAAAATTTTTATTCTCTTTCACACACATTGACAAAGGTGAAAATTTGATGTATACTACCTGCAAATGAGCAAAGGCGTTCATTTCAGTACAGATTTATTCTGCGCTGAAATGAACGCCTTTTTTATTTTATTTTGATAAGGAGAAAGGAAAGACATATTATGAATATCCTTGAAGGTCAAGTGCGAATCCCCTCAGGTTGTGCAATTTCAGCCGTAATTTCAAAAAGCGGAAAACTGATGACCGGAGAAAAAATTATAGATTCTATGAAGCCCATGCATGACCGCTCAAATGGTCTTGGCGGCGGATTTGCCGGATACGGAATTTATCCCGAATACAAAAACTTCTATGCTCTGCATATGTTTTTCAATGACCGCACAGCACGCAAAAGCTGCGAACAATTTTTAAAGGAACGCTTTGAAATTGTTCAGTCTGAAATAATACCTACAAGAAAAATACCTGCTATTACAGATGAACCGATAATATGGAGATATTTCGTCTCACCTTTACAGTCTGTACTCGCTGCATTGCAGCTTGACGAAAAAGAATTTGTTGCAAGAACAGTTATGAAAATAAATGCCGAGTTCCCCGACACTTATGTCTTTTCAAGCGGAAAGAACATGGGAACTTTTAAAGCAGTGGGATTTCCCGAAGATGTAGGTGTATTTTATAAACTCGATGAGTACGAAGGATATTCCTGGACAGCACACGGACGTTATCCTACAAATACTCCCGGATGGTGGGGCGGCGCTCATCCATTTACATTACTGGATTATTCCATTGTACATAACGGAGAAATTTCTTCTTATGACGCCAACCGCCGTTTTATAGAAATGTTCGGATACAAATGTACATTGCAAACAGATACAGAAGTTATAACTTACATTATGGATTATTTATTGCGAGTTCAAAAATTATCGTTAAAAGAAGCCTCAAATGTTGTTGCTGCACCATTTTGGAGCACAATTTCATCAAAAACCGATGATCAGGAACGAGAAAAATTAAAATTCCTCAGAACTGTATTTCCGAGTCTTCTTATAACAGGTCCATTCTCTATAGTTCTTGGATTCAATGGCGGCCTTATGGCTCTTAATGACCGTTTGAAGCTTAGATCTATGGTAACAGGTGAAAAAGACGATAAAGTATTTATAGCCAGCGAAGAATCTGCAATACGCATTATGGAACCGGATGCAGAAAATATATACACTCCTTCCGGTGGAGAAGCAATCATAGTTAAAGTAAAGGACGGTGCATTCTAATGGGAATAGATTTCATATATCCTGAATTTGAAGTAATCAGGAACGAAAACAAATGCATCAAATGTCATATTTGTGAAAAGGAATGTTCCAACGAGGTACATTATTTTGATAAAAATAAAAATATGGTCTTAGCCGATGAGTCAAAGTGCGTAAACTGCCAGCGCTGTGTATCCATGTGTCCTGTAAGAGCTATAAAAATTGTAAAAAGCGATTGTTCATTACGTGAAAATGCCAACTGGCGAAATAACACAATAAATGAAATCTATAAACAGGCCAACAGTGGCGGTGTACTTTTATCTTCTATGGGCAATCCAAACCCTGTGCCTGTCTATTGGGACAAAATCCTTATAAATGCCTCTCAGGTAACCAATCCGTCAATTGACCCGCTTCGTGAACCTATGGAGACAAAAGTATTTCTCGGAAAAAAGCCTGAAAGAATCAAAAAGGATAAAGACGGAAATATCATTTGCGAATTGGAACCTCAGCTCGAACTATCTATGCCCGTAATGTTTTCTGCAATGAGCTACGGTTCTATAAGCTACAATGCACACAAAGCCCTGGCAATTGCAGCTAAGAAACTTGGAATCCTTTATAATACCGGTGAAGGCGGTCTCCACGAAGATTTTTATTGTTACGGCGAAAATACTATTGTACAAGTTGCTTCCGGAAGATTTGGTGTATACAAAGATTATCTTGAAACCGGCGCTGCAATTGAAATAAAAATGGGACAGGGAGCAAAACCGGGAATAGGCGGACATCTTCCGGGTACAAAAATAGTTGGAGACATCTCACGCACCCGCATGATCCCCGAAGGTACAGATGCTATTTCCCCTGCTCCTCATCACGACATATATTCAATTGAAGATTTGCGGCAGTTAGTGTTCTCTTTAAAGGAAGCTACAGAATATAAAAAGCCAATAATTGTCAAAGTGGCAGCTGTCCATAATATTGCAGCAATTGCAAGCGGTATCGCCAGAAGCGGCGCAGACATCATTGCAATTGATGGTTTCCGTGGCGGAACCGGAGCTGCTCCTACAAGAATTCGTGACAATGTCGGAATTCCTATTGAATTGGCGCTTGCTGCAGTTGATAAACGTCTTCGTGATGAAGGAATAAGAAATAATATTTCAATTGTAGTCGGAGGAAGCATCCGCAGTTCTTCAGATGTTATAAAGGCAATTGCACTGGGTGCCGATGCCTGCTACATTGCTACCGCTGCACTGCTGGCACTTGGATGTCACCTTTGCAGAACATGCCAGTCGGGAAAATGTAATTGGGGTATTGCTACCCAGCGTCCTGAACTGGTAAAGCGCCTTGACCCCGAAACAGGAAGTCAAAGGCTGATAAATCTAATGACTGCATGGAAACATGAAATCAAAGAGATGATGGGAGGCATGGGAATTAACTCCATTGAAGCTCTTCGAGGAAACAGACTTATGCTCAGAGGAATAGGACTTACAGAAAAAGAACTGGAAATCCTCGGAATTTCTCATGCTGGAGAATAAAAGCGCTTATTATTTTCTTTTCTCTCCCCTTCATAGAAACTTTTACTTTAATTCTAACTACCACAATTAGTTGTTATTATTTTCATGGAGTATTTATAGAAAAACAATCAGAAAGTTGGTATAATAAAATGATAATAGATGTTAACGGATTTGATTTTAAAGCATTAAATCAAAAAATCCAACAATCAGATTATAATTGCCAAATAACCGGATGCTGCGGTCAACGCTTTATTGGCGCAGGAATGAAAGAAAAGCATATTACAATAAACGGAATTCCAGGTAATGCACTGGGAGCATACCTTAATGGCGCTTCAATTATTGTAAATTCTAATGCCCAAGACGCTGTTGGCGATACAATGAATGAAGGCAGTATTATCATTCACGGCAATGTTGGTGATGCGGCAGGATATGCAATGAGAGGCGGCAAAATTCTTGTAAAAGGTAATGCCGGATATCGTGCAGGTATTCACATGAAAGAATATAATAATAAAGTTCCATTAATGATTATAGGCGGAAGCGCCGGTAGTTTTTTAGGAGAATATCAAGCCGGAGGAATTATTATTGTATTAGGCATCAATAAAAACAAAGACAAAATCGTTGGTAATTTTCCATGCACCGGCATGCATGGAGGAAAGGTTTTTCTTCGAGGAAACATTGATAATATCATATTTCCAAATAATGTTTGCATTAAAAAAGCTGATAATGAAGACTTAAAATCTATAGAGCAAGATCTAAACGAATATTGCAGCCTGTTTGGTTATGATATTTCGGAAATATTGAATTCTCAGTTTACCATTATTACACCGGATAGTAAAAATCCATACAAACAAATGTATGTAGCTAATTAAAAGAAAGAGGTATCATTATGAAATATTCCAAAGACGAGGTAATCCAATACATTCAGGAAGATGACGTAAAATTTATCCGATTGGCGTTTTGTGATGTTTTTGGAAAGCAAAAGAATATTTCAATTATGCCGGAGGAATTGCCACGTGCTTTTGAACATGGAATAGCATTTGACGCATCATCCATAAAAGGATTCGGTGATGAAACTCACTCCGATCTTTTTCTTAAACCCGAAAGCGAAACTTTAATGGTTTTGCCCTGGCGTCCTGAACATGGCAAGGTTGTTCGTATGTTCAGTAATATCACCTATCCCTTTGGTGATATTCACGAGTGTGATACCCGAAATCTGCTTAAGAAAGCAATTAAAGAGGCAAAAGATGCAGGAATTTCATTTTTCTTCGGTGCTGAGCAGGAATTTTATCTGTTCTCTCTGGATGAAAAAGGAAAACCTACTCATGAACCTTATGATGAAGCAGGATATATGGATATTGCTCCGGAAGATAAAGGCGAAAATATCCGTCGTGAAATATGCTTGACTTTGGAACAAATGGGAATCCGCCCTGAAAGCTCACATCATGAAGAGGGTCCAGGACAAAATGAAATTGATTTTCGTTATTCAGATCCCCTTACTGCCGCTGATAACGTTATGACTTTTCAGACAATTGTAAAAACCATTGCACGGCAAAACGGATTATACGCCGATTTTTCTCCAAAACCATTGGAGAATTGTCCCGGAAACGGATTTCATATCAACATATCTATCAGATCTTCAGATAATTCCGATTTACTCCCCTTTGTAATCGCAGGAATTTTAGACAAAACAGCAGATATGACAGCTTTTCTTAATCCTACTCCTGATTCATATCAACGTTTTGGAAGTCACAAGGCACCCAAATATATTTCGTGGTCCAGTGAAAACCGAAGTCAGCTGGTTAGAATTCCTGCTGCGGTCGGAGAATACAAAAGGGCCGAACTTCGTTCACCTGATCCTACTGCCAATCCATATTTAGCATTTGCACTACTCATATATGCAGGACTCCACGGAATAAGGAACAATCTATATTTACCGGTTGTGTCCGATTTTAATGTATTTACGGCAAATTCCAGTATTCTCGAATCTCTGCCCATGATACCTGATACATTTGAAAAAGCTTGCTTACAAGCTAAACAAAGCAACTTTATTCGCACCTATGTGCCACAATCAATTTTAGAAGCTTATTGCAAACAATAACAGATCTTGGAAGGAAGGAGCGCTTTTTATGAGTTTGAAGGAACGGATTTACAGCGTACTGGTGGTATCCTGTTCCGAAAAATTCAATACAGCATTTGCTGAAATACTCCCTACTTCACAGTATCAACCTGTTCTTATTGCAAAAAGTGCCGGAGAAGCCAAACGTCAGATGACGGAAAAATCTTTCGATTTTATTATTATCAATTTTCCTTTACCAGACGAGGCCGGCATACATTTTGCAATTGACTGCTGCCGCTCAACTGAAACGATAGTACTTGTACTTGCAAGAAGCGACATCTACTCTGAAATATATGACAGAGTTGTCGACAACGGTATATTTATTTTATCTAAACCCACATCCCGTATGGCTTTGAATCAAGCCTTGAGCTGGATGTCAAGTGCCAGAGAAAGGCTCAGAAAATTAGAGCAAAAAACTCTTTCGATTGAAGAAAGAATGGCAGAAATCCGTATGATAAACCGTGCAAAGTGTCTGTTGATCAGCGAATTGAAAATGACAGAGACAGATGCTCATCATTACATAGAAAAATACGCTATGGATAACTGCATTACTAAAAAAGCAGCGGCAGAAAATATAATTAAAATCTATTCATAAATAAGGCGATATGTATGTTTAATAAAGAGAAAGTAAAAAACGATTGCGTTGCCTGGATAAAGAATTTTTTTGAAAATAACGGAAAAGATTGCAAAGCAATCATTGGAATTTCCGGAGGTAAAGACAGCTCTGTTACAGCTGCTCTTTGTGTGGAAGCCCTCGGCAGAGAACGTGTAATCGGTGTTTTGATGCCCTGTGGACATCAGAGTGATATTGATTGTGCTAAACAGCTGGTTGAACACCTTAAAATCAAGAGCTATACTGTAAATATCAAAGATGCTGTTGATGGCGTTTTGAATAGTTTGCCAGAAAATATGTGCATTTCAAATCAAACCAAAACTAATCTTCCGGCTAGAATTCGTATGGCTACCCTTTATGCTATCAGTCAGTCCAACAACGGAAGAGTGGCAAATACCTGCAACCTGTCTGAAGATTGGGTTGGCTATTCTACTCGCTACGGCGATGCAGCCGGAGATTTCAGCCCTATTTCTCACCTTACAGTCACAGAGGTCAAGGCTATTGGAAAATCTCTGAATCTTCCTGAAAATTTAATTGAGAAAACACCTATTGACGGCTTATGCGGAAAAAGCGATGAAGAGAATTTAGGATTTTCTTATAAAACATTAGACGAATACATCAGATCAGGAATTTGTAATGATACTGAAATAAAAAATAAAATTGATACCATGCACAAAAACAATTTATTTAAAGTTATGCCAATGCCAAGTTTTATTCCTTCAATTTAAGATTACTCGTGCCATAACAGGCTTTTACAATTCTCAATTACTTGAACACTAAGTAGAGCATTAATTATTTTTTATACTTTATATGGCACGATCACCATTAATCTAAGTTTTCCGGTATCATTGCAAATTGAAAACAAATCATTATTTTGCCCTATGTTCAGCAAAGAATTGAACATAGGGCTTTAAATTTGTAAAATGAGATATTCTTATTAAACCCAAAACCATAATTTTCAGTAATAGAAGTTATAGTCCTAAAGTATACAAAATTAAATATGTGTTCATCTCCCCTTTCATTCATCATTTAATGACTCAATAATTAGACGATCTTTTGAAATTTCGACTCCTATCACCAAAGACTTAATACTATATTATAATTTTGTCGTGAGAACTGTAGTTTCATAACAAATAAAAAAGCAGCACCCTTTCGGATGCTGCATAAATAACAAGTATTCTGTTATCTTTTGGGTAAGTGTATTGCATTCACATATTTAAAGGAAATAAAATTTTAAGGAAAGTGCGCTCCGCATAGCTTGCACTGTTAAAACTGAAATAACGTCGACAGCCGTTTCCATCATACAGTTCAAAGTCATTTGGCAGAACTTGTATGATATATCCTAAATTTTGCATAGCCGTATGTAATGAAAGTTCCCATTCAATTCTGTTGGGTACTACATTTTCGGCAATAGCATTGTATAGCCATTCAAACTCCTCATAGTCAAAACCATTTTTCAGGAATGCGGTTCAAAGAACAATTTTTTGTTGAAAGTTAAGCGCCTGTAATACCTCTTCATGTTTCACATCATCAAACACACTGCCATAGCAAAAGCAGCTATTTTTCGTTGGTATTGCAAAATTTTCTTCCAACAAAAATGACCCGTATTTCCAATCTACAACTGTCGTACCGTTTTTCCAATTTGTTGCAGTAAACAATGCAAATAAAACTTCTGACTGCTGCAAGGAGGTGCACTGAATTCTCATACAAAGCGATTCTATTGTATCAACCGGATTACCTGAAAGTGTCTTTTGAACAGCATAAATGTGATCATTATCTTCCTTCAATGTCAGACATACTGTTTCTTGTGAAGAACCTGACGTGCCAAAGATATCTATTTTCCACTTTGTACGAAACAGTACAAGATATTCTCCAAACATCTGCCAAAAATCTTCTTCCGCAAAAGCGACATCATCGAACCACATGTAAACTGTGTTGGTTTCTGCAAATCCATTGCGATATACCAAAGGAACTGTTTGCAGCCATTGACTTATTTGATACAAAAATTCAAACAAACCTTGTGCAGACAAATTTTCTTCATCATTTGAGGATGAAATTTCAATCTGTTTAGCGTTTAAGAAGGAATGCATATCCATCATATCAAACGCTCTCCTCTCAGTTATACAAGACCCATATTCTGGGCAATTTCAATGTTGACCTTTAACACATTTACAGTCTTTTCTCCGAAAATACCAAGCAGCTTACCCTTTGTATTGTGGTCAATTATTTCACGGACTTTTTCCTCACTAAGACCGGAGGCTTTTACAATTCTCGGAATCTGAATTTCAGCTGATTCAGGTGTGATGTGAGGATCGAGCCCTGAACCGGACGCAGTCATAAGATCAGTAGGAATGGCAGCAATCATTTCTTCTATTTTTTCAGAAGAAACTTTAGCCTTTTCGGCAATAGCATCTTTGCGCATCTGATAAAGTGAAGGTGCACCTTCTTTTATGCTCTCAGCCTGTTTGTCATCCAGACCGGCTGTCTTAGCAAGATATGCAAGTGCCTCATCAGGATCTTCAGGTATTTCCTCAGCTTTCTTTTCAAGGTCGGCAGCTGCCATACCGGACTTTTCTGCTACATAGTTAATCTGTGCAGACAAAAGGTCTGAGTCGCCGGGAAGCACATTAATATCAAGACCAAGGGTCTTGGCAACATAATTTGTTATGTCTGTTTCTACACGTCTTACAAGTGCAGGATTTGAAGGGGCATAGTTATTTGAACCGGAAGCAAGTCCTCCAAATTCCGAACCGTCGCTATAATACTGTTTTCCATCTTCGCCCTCTTTATAGACATTGTAATGGTAAGCAGAAGGACGTCCCCACATAAAGTAATCTTCTGTAAATTCCTGACCTATATATTCCGCACCGACAGTTTTACCATTGACGGTAAGCAGGTTTCCCTTTGCCTGGTCAGGGAAGAACAAATATGAAAGTCCTGTAAGCAAACAGGGGAACAACAATCCGCAAATCAGCATTAATATGACAGTTACAATTACTGCCTGACGTGTGCCGTGCAGTATTTTCTTTGCAGAATTTTTCATAGTAACATGCATCCTTTCTTAAATACCCAAACCAATGAGTTTAAGCAGCGGGCTTATAATCATGTCGATAATCTTGATTCCGATGAATGGAGTGATAACGCCGCCCAAACCATAAATCAACATATTTCTTGCAAGCATTTTGCCTGAGGACATGGGACGATATTTAACGCCCTTCATGGCAAGAGGGATCAGGCAAGGAATGATAATAGCATTGAAGATAAGTGCTGAAAGAATAGCACTGTTTGGTGATGCAAGGTTCATGATGTTGAGAACTCCAAGCTGTGGAATTGCTGACATGAACATTGCAGGAATAATTGCGAAATACTTTGCTATATCGTTTGCAATTGAGAACGTTGTGAGACTTCCTCGTGTAATAAGAAGCTGCTTACCAATTTCAACAACTTCAAGAATCTTTGTGGGGTCTGAATCAAGGTCAACCATATTGGCTGCCTCTTTTGCAGCCGTTGTACCGCTGTTCATTGCAAGACCTACGTTAGCCTGTGCAAGAGCCGGAGCATCATTTGTACCGTCGCCTGTCATAGCAACAATCTTACCCTCTGCCTGCTCTTTCTTGATAACATCAATCTTATCTTCGGGTTTACACTCTGCGATAAATCCGTCAACGCCTGCCTCTTTTGCAATTGTAGCTGCTGTAAGAAGATTATCACCTGTGCACATAATTGTTTTGATACCGATTGCACGAAGACGTTCAAAACGCTCAACCATGCCCGGTTTTACTGTGTCTTTAAGGTAGATAACACCAAGGATGTTGTTATTCTCACAAACTGTAAGGGGTGTACCGCCAAGGCTGGAAATCTTATCAACTTGTTCGTGAAGATCTGAGGGGATTGAACCTCCCATTGATTTTACATACTGCTCAATGGCTTCTGCAGCACCCTTACGGATTTTTGTGCCATCAGGAAGGTCAACGCCGCTCATTCTTGTCTGAGCAGTAAACTCAATAAACTCAGAACCAGCAGTCTCTTCACTGTCATCACCCAAACGGTGTGCAAGTTCAAGAGTTGATTTTCCTTCAGGTGTTTCGTCATGAAGACATGTGAGCGCTGCACAGCGGATAAGTTCACTGCGGCTGGCTCCGCCTACAGGGAAGAAATCTGCTGCAAGACGGTTACCATATGTAATAGTACCTGTCTTATCAAGAATCATTGTATCAACGTCACCGCAAGCCTCAACAGCTTTACCTGACATTGCTATAACATTAAAGCGTGTAACACGGTCCATACCTGCAATACCAATGGCGGAAAGAAGACCGCCGATTGTAGTAGGTATAAGGCAGACAGCCAAAGCTATAAGAGTTGATGTCTGAAGCTGAACGCCTGAATAAATTCCGATAGGATAAAGTGTAACAATAACAATAAGGAAAATTATTGTAAGTGAAACAAGAAGTGTGTTAAGTGCAATCTCATTTGGAGTTTTTTTACGTGAAGCGCCCTCAACGAGAGCAATCATGCGGTCAAGGAAGCTGTTGCCGGGGTCAGAAGTAATCTGAATTTTAAGCCAGTCAGACACGATTGTTGTACCGCCTGTTACTGAACAGAAGTCTCCGCCGGATTCACGTACAACGGGGGCTGATTCACCGGTAATTGCAGATTCATCAACTGAAGCAATACCCTCAATAACCTCACCGTCTCCGGGGATTATTTCACCGGCTGATACCATAACGATATCGCCTTTTTTAAGCTCACTTGAAAGTACAATTTTTTCTGTTCCGTCTTCAAGAAGAAGGCGAGCCTTTGTGTCTTTCTGTGTCTTTTTAAGACTTGCGGCCTGTGCCTTACCTCTGCCCTCTGCAACAGACTCTGCAAAGTTTGCAAAAAGAACAGTAATGAAAAGAACAACGCAAACGATTATATTGTAAGCACGGAGATTTGATCCGTTGCTGAAATCCCCGAAAAGTCCCGGGAAAATTGAAAGTACCAGTGTGATGAAGAAACCTATCTCAACAACAAACATAACTGGGTTTTTCATCATATAAGCAGGATTCAATTTTACAAAGGAACCAATAACAGCCTGACGGAATATTTCCGGAGTAATCAGCTTTTGATTTTTTTTGCTCATAATTTAGATCCTCCTTATGACCAAAGAGTGAGATGCTCTGCAATTGGACCAAGTGCAAGCACAGGGAAAAATGTAAGTGCTGCAAAAATGTAAACAATAAATACAAGGATTACGGCAAAAGTCATTGTATCAGTGTGAAGAGTTCCCACAGTTTCATTTACAAAACGCTTCTTCATAAGAGAACCTGCGATTGCAAGCTGAATTACAATTGAAAGATAACGGCCAAAGAACATTGCCAAACCTGTTGTTATGTTCCAGAACATTGTATTATCGGCAAGGCCTTCAAAGCCTGAACCGTTGTTTGCCGCTGAAGAAGCATATTCATAAAGAACCTGTGAAAGTCCGTGAAAGCCTGGGTTTGTAATACCCTCAAGACCCGCCTGTGTGCCAACTGCCAAAGCAGTAAAAGCAAGGATAAGAAGTGGATGAATAATGATGCAAAGCGCTGTAAGCTTCATCTCACGGCCTTCAATCTTCTTGCCGAGGTATTCAGGTGTGCGTCCGATCATAAGTCCGCAGATGAACACTGTAAGAATTGCATACATGATCATGTTCATGAGACCTACGCCCTTACCACCGAACACAACGTTAAGCATCATGTGAAGCAGCGGAATCATACCGCCGAGAGGCGTGAGGGTATCATGCATATTGTTAACAGTACCTGTTGTGAAAGAAGTTGTAGTCGTTGTAAACAGTGCCGACTGTGCAACACCAAAGCGTACTTCCTTACCTTCCATACTTCCCATGGACTGACTGAGGCCAACATCTGCAAGGGCTGGGTTACCCTGACTTTCAGCCCAGAAGCATACGCTGAGACCTATAACAAAGAGGATTCCCATAGCTGCAAATATGCTGCGTCCTTCACGGCCATACATCCAAACTGTTGCACTTTTATGAGTATTTCCTCTTAAATCACGTGCTTCAGCAGCTGCTGCGTTGTCCTTTGAAGAAGCAATATCACGCTTTCTGTCACGAACCATTTTACCGAATGTAATTACGCAGGCTCCCGGCAGAAGCATCATAGAATAAAGCTCTATAAGGTTAGTTAAAATTGTGGGGTTTTCAAACGGAGTAGATGAGTTAGCTCCTCCGAAACCACCGCCGTTTGTACCTAAGTGCTTGATTATTTCAAGTGCAGCAATCGGTCCCATAGTGATAACCTGTTTCGCACCTTCAATAGTATCAACTACAACATTTCCCGAGAAGTTCTGGGGAACGCCCTGCCAAACCAGCAGCAATCCGCCAACAATGGAAAACGGGAGCAGAACTCTTGTGATAATACGAACAAGGTCAGCAAAAAAGTTTCCGACATTATCCTTGGTTTTTCCGGCAAGACCTCTGATAAAAGCAATACAAGCAGCATAGCCGCTGGCCGCTGAGACAAACATCATAAATATAATTACAAGCATCTGTGAAAGATAGGAAAGACCTGATTCACCGGAATAATGCTGGAGGTTAGTATTTGTCATAAAGCTGATGATTGTATTAAACGAAAGTGACGGTTCCATACCTTCAACTCCGTTGGGATTGAATAATGGGATACTCTGAATTCGGAGAATTATGTATCCAATCAGAATCATCACGCCGTTTGTACCTATTAAAGCCAAGGCGTACTGTTTCCAGTTCATTCCTTTTTGCGGATTAACTCCACCGATTTTATATATGGCACCATCTATTCTATTAAATACGGGATCTCCAAGTGTACGTTTTCCGGCTGCTATATGATAAACATAAATGCCCACCGGAATCACCATTATCAAATAAATGATAATGGTACATATAATCTGTAACATTATAATTCCTCCTGGCGGTTTTAAAATTTTTCAGGGTGTACCAAAGCATAAACTAAATAACCACCCATTAATGCAACAATCACTCCAAGAACAACCATGTTCTCTCCTCCTTACTCATGCTTATCCACCTGCTTATGACACCAATTAACCAGCAGGAATATAAGACCTAGACAACCTGCCAAAATTGCTATCATTAGAAAATCCATCATAACGGTATCCTCCTCTTCGGTTTTACACATGACATTGTAACAGCTTTGCTGTGAAATTGGCGTTAGCGTTTTTTTATGGATATAAAGATTGCGTTAAGATTATTTTCACACACAAAAAAATAACGCCGTCTGTTATTAATAAACAAACAACGTTATTTTGTCGTTATTGCCTTATCATACGGTATCCTACACCGATATGAGTTTGAATATATTTAGGGTCCGATGGATTTTCTTCAATTTTTTTACGTAAAGTAGCCATAAATACCCTCAGCGACGGAGTATCAGAGGCCAAGGCACTGCCCCAAACTTCTTTCAATATATAGTTATGAGTAAGAACCTTTCCTGTATTTTTTGCAAGCACACATAAAAGCTTATACTCTATTGGAGTCAGATGCACTTCTTTGTCTTTCATATATGCGCAGCCGGCGGCGTAGTCGATTGTAAGGTCGCCGTTTTTATAAACACTTGACTGGGTTTGTGCCGGATTCTCTTCCGCATGACTGCGACGCAGTGCAACACGCAAACGAGCCAGCAGCTCATCAATACTGAACGGCTTTGTAAGATAATCATCCGCTCCGGCATCTAAGGCTTCTACCTTATCCTGATCCTCACTTCTGGCGCTTACTACAATAATAGGCACATTACTCCATCCACGAATTTTTTTGATTATGTCAACTCCGTCCACATCAGGAAGACCTAAATCAAGAATTATTACATCGGCGTTATAGGAAACTGCGTCCAGCAGGGCGCCGGCTCCATTTTTCGCTGTGTGATACTGATAGTTCTGAGTGTCGAGAGTAGTCCTTATTAAGTTTGTGATAGCAACGTCGTCTTCTACCACAAGAATTTTAGGTTTATACATTGTTTAAATTCACTTCCTCTAAAGGTAATGTAAAGGAAAATACTGAACCGTGGGGAACATTGTCACTGACGGATATTGTACCACCGTGAGCCTCTACAATAGATTTGCACAAGCTAAGACCTAAACCAAGCCCCCTTCTGCTGTCCGCCTGTACGATACCTGCTGTATAGAACATATCAAACAGATGCTTTTTAGATTCATCAGAAATACCGGGGCCGTCATCGGCTATCTGAATACATACCATATTATTATCCTGTTTTTTGGCTGAAAGCAAAATGTGGGAACCTTCCGGAGTATACTTTATGGCATTATTCAAAATATTTATTATTACCTGAACAATCAGTCGTACATCCATTTTCGCCATTAAAAGATCATCGTCAAGTTCTACTGATATCTCATGTTCTGATACTTTTCGATCCACATGGGAAATTGCCTCTCTGAAAACATCATCAATAAGTTCTGCATTCATTTGAAGATGCATAGTTCCGTTTTCAATTCTTGTAATGGATAAAAGATTCTCTGTCAGGTTTACAAGCCACATGGAATCATCATAAATCGAACTATATATCTCCTGCTTTTTGCTTTCATCTAACGAAATACTTTTTTCCATCAAAACTCCCGCATTTCCGCTGATACTGGTAAGCGGTGTTCGAAGATCATGTGAAATTGCACGCAGCAAATTGGAACGAAGACGTTCTCTCTGTGTTTCCAGCTCAATTGCTTGCTTTTCAGCTCGCAGTCTTCGGCGTTCCAAAATCAAGCCGCATTCATTCAGAAGAGAAATCAGCAAATTTTTTTCAAAAACATCAAGGGGCGGATAATATTTTGACGGGATACCAATCACGCCCATAACTTCTTGATTTCCTCTAACGGATAAATATAAATTATGAGCATGAGACAACGTATTGGTGGTTGCGCCTGCATGTTTATTATTTTTTACAACCCAGTCAGCAACACCTATTTCTTCCGGGGACATTGCTCCGATTAATTTATTTGTTTCTGACTGTGGACAGACCTGAAATGAAAGATCTTCTCCTTTTATCGCCAGTGAATACAAAATAGGACGATCTAAAAGTGCTCTTATCTGTTCCGCTGCAAACGCAATAATTTCATGTTCATCACGTCCCTGCTGCATTTTTTGGCTGCTATTCATCAAAAGTTCCATGTAATAGGCTTTTTGAGCAGACTGCCGTGCCTGTTTTTTTACTCGTGTAGCTAAAGTACTTGAAATAATACTTGCCACCATCATAATCAGGAAAGTAACCGGATAATCCGGATCGTTAGCCGCTAAGGTAAATCTTGGTACTGTGAAAAAGAAATTAAATGAGATAACACTGAGAAGTGATGCAAGAGCTCCACACAAATGTCCATATGTCCAAACTGCAGTAAGCAATACACCTAAAATATATACGGTAATAATATTTGCTTCTCGAAGTCCGGCGGTATAAAACAAGAAACTTATTGCCGTTGCAGAAATTGTAATCAGCACTGCCTTCAATAAATCAGTCCATCTGAATTTCTCCTCTTCTTTTCGAAGTAGGCTATATTTTTTTCTGTAGAGTGACTGAGTATCCGGAATGATATAAATATCAATATCTCCAGCTAATTTCGTCAGTTTATCAGCTAATGTCTTACTTCGCAAAAATAATGTAGATTTGTGATTTGTTCTTCCTAAAACAATTTTAGTAATACCACTAACCTTTGCGTATTCGGCAATTTGTACAGCCGGGTCATCTCCATAAACTGTTGCAATTTGAGCACCTAACTGTTCTGCCAGGCGAAGATTATCCCTTAACCGCTTTAACCCTTCTCCCTTAAGCTCTCTTGTTTCAGGGGTTTCAACAAATAAAGCTGTAAATCCACTGTGAAAAGCCTCCGCCATACGGGCAGCAGTTCGAATAACCTTAGCATTAGAAGGAGAACTTGAAAGACAAATCATAATATGTTCTCCAGCTTTGGCTACTGTTTCATTTCCGCTTTTTTGAGCATTTCGGCTTAACCTATCTGCAGTACGACGTAAGGCAATTTCACGAAGTGCTGCCAAGTTATCTTTTGTAAAAAAATGATTAAGCGCACGAGAAGCTTGATTCTTACGATATACTTTTCCCGATTGCAACCGTGCAATTAAATCGTCAGGTTCAATATCAACCAGTTCAACTTGATCTGCAGAATCAAATACATAATCAGGAATGCGTTCGCTGACAGCAACCTGTGTAATAGATGCTACCAAATCATTAAGTGATTCCAGATGCTGAACATTAACAGTGGTATAAACATCGATACCAGCTCGCAGGAGCTCTTCCACATCTTGATAACGTTTGGCATGACGACATTCTGCAACATTGCTGTGCGCCAATTCGTCCACAAGTACTATTTGCGGCTGACGTTTGAGGGCAGCATCTAAATCAAATTCTTTGAGTATAATTCCTTTATAATTAACTTCTTTATTTGGAAGCTGCTCTAATCCTTCAAGCAATGCAAGAGTATCAGGTCTTGTATGCCGTTCAATATATCCAACTACAATATCGATTCCCTGTTTTTTAGCTTGATGTGCAGCTTCAAGCATGGCGTAAGTTTTACCGACACCTGCTGCATAGCCAAAGAAAATTTTCAAACTTCCCTGTTTTTGATTGCTTGTCTGTACTTTATAAACAGCATCCATATTCTCCAATGTCGCATCACCCAATCTTTCTATTCTTTTTCATTATACCATATCAAATCTTTTTATGATGTAAAGACGGCGTTTATAGCATTAAGATTGTATTAAGAAAGTAAATCTTAATTCCTTATTAACGGTGATTTATATCCTCTAATACTATCTTTTCACAATTTGTGATATGCTCTGAAACATAAAAGAATTGAAGAAGAGGTGTTTGGAATAATGACCAGACAGTTATACAGCATAAATCACTATACTCAAAGCAATTTTATTGACAGCTACGTTTTTCTCCCTTTAAAAAACAAACGAATAGAATTTAAGGATAAAATGGAAACTTATATAAGCCGCCATCCCATTGTGTTTTGGGCGGTTGCTTTTCTCGGTATTCCCATAGGAATTTTATTAGCCGTTGGACTCGCAACTACGATATTCGGACTGATGCTTTTAGGGATTACATCATTAATACAAGCCTAAAATCATTTTATCATAAAATTAATATACTTCTATCACTAAGCGCATTCGATTATAAACGAATGCGCTTTTCGTTATACAAATAAAAAAGCAGCACCCTTTCGGATGCTGCATAAATAACAAATATTCTGTTATCTCTTGGGTAAGTGAGATTAGCGCTTGCTGAACTGGGGAGCACGGCGTGCACCTTTGAGACCGTACTGCGCGAGTTTTTGAGCTGTTTTCCCTTGATACTCCGGGCTTTTCCGGCTTTCTGCCTCTCAGTTATCCGGTGTGCGGACCATAAAAAACGGCCTTTTTCATTCAGCAATAGCCTGATGAAACGCACCATTTACTACCCCAAATAACTCCTCTGGTTTATTATACTTCACTTTTGCATAGATGTCCATAGTTGTTTTGCTGTTTTCGTGTCCGGCAAGGTATTGTACTGTCTTTGGATCAACGCCCGCATAGAGAAGATTGGTAATGTAAGTGTGCCGCAGCTGATGCGGGGTTACATCAA
>UQGM01000010.1 GCA_900540535.1 uncultured Oscillospiraceae bacterium
CAGTATAATATTCCCATATTTTTATGTTCTTTTTTGAGGCACGATCTCCCGCAAGAGATGTTATTACGGCGCAAAGGATAAAAACCGCAAGTATGATAACTGCGAATTTCCAAGAAGTAAGGAAGGATGAATTATCAAATGTCAGAAAACCTTTTATTGCCGGTGAAATGGCAACAATCGAAAACACCAGACCGAAAATTCCGCTTATTATGGAGTGCAGAGAAGCATAAAAGCTGTAAATTATACCACCATTATTCATTACAACTGTTTGACAGTGTTTTAAGGCAACCTGAAAGTCAGGCTTTTCCAAAAGGGCGTAGTCTTTTCCCGTAACAATTTCTGTAAGGATTTTATTTTCAGACAGCTGAATAACTGACATCTGTTTTCTGAATTCCTTTTGCAAAGCTGAATTTACAACAGAAAGAACAAATACGGATACTGCAAGGAAAACAGCGTTCATCATTATTTCCTTTGCAGGCGCTCCAACGGAAAACATTGAAGTAATTTTAGCTGAAAAATAAATAGCTGTAAGCTGCGGCAAAAATGTCGTAAAAGCGTATAAAAGCATTATAGGGATAACTTTTTTATCGGTCTGTTTGAGAACCTTAAAAGCAAAGCGTATATTCATTTTCGTTTCATGTTTTTTACTCAAGGTTTTCACCTCCAGCCGGTTCCTCATTATAATAATAACTCTGCATTGAATACATCTTAAAGTATTCGCCTTTATCTTTCATAAGCTGTTCGTGGCTTCCCTCCTGAACTATGGATCCATTTTTCATAAACAAAATTCTGTCACAGAAAGCTGTACTGGCAAGTCGGTGGGAAATATAAAAGGATGTTTTGCCCTTGGTGATTTCATCGTATTTCATATAAAGCTCATTTTCCGCAATGGGGTCGAGAGCCGCCGTAGGTTCATCGAGAATTATAATTGGTGACTGCTTATAAATAGCTCTGGCACAGAGAAGTTTCTGAGTTTCGCCTCCCGATAAATCAATACCGTTTTTGTTTATTTCCTTATGGAGCTTCGTTTTCACTCCGTCGGGAAGAGACTCTATTTTCTCTTCAAGTCCTGCAAACTTTATGGATTTTTGAAGCAGTTCTTCATCTGCTTCATCTTCGGTCATTGTGATATTGCTTTCAATTGACGAAGGCATAGTAAATATATCCTGAAAAACTGCCGAGAAAAGCCTGTATCTGTCTTCTTTTGCAATTTCCTTTATATTTTTTCCGTTTATAAGTATTCTGCCGCCGGTGGGAGAATAAAGTCCGCAGAGAAGTTTGACGGTAGTCGTTTTACCTGCGCCGTTAGCACCCACAATTGCAATTTTCTCCCCCGCTCTTATTTTAAAGGAAAGATGTGAGACAGCATCATGAACACCGTCGTAAGAAAAGCTTACATCGTCAAATTCCACTGTACACTCTTCAGGGAATTTTTCCAGCGGCTTTGCATTACTGAAATCCTCTTCTTTTTCAACACATTTGCGGTAATCGTCAGCATAGAGATGGTTTAAATAAAGTTCACCATAGGTCTGTGCAACCTGAAAAATCCATGAGTTTGCTCCGCTTATAACCGAATAGTAAAAGGCAAAATCTCCCGCCGTAAGCCTGCCTTTTGAATAAAGGCTTATGAGAATTGCAAAAACAGATAAATCACGTACAAGGAAAACACCATAAGTCAAAGTATTATAAAGAAAATGCTTTTTATTTGCGCTGTTTTTGAAGCTTTTGAAGTCACCTATAAGCATATCTATAAGAGGAGTAAACCAGTTTACAACATTGAATATCTTCATATCCTTTGCAGCTTTTAAATCAGCGCCTTTTCCAGTGGATAGATACCGTGCTTTTCTGGTGGCACTCAAATATTCTCTGCTTTCCTCTATTGATACTTTTTTCGATAAAACGCAAAGGATAAAATTAACGGCTGCCGAAAATATGCATACAGCTAAAATCCACGGGTCCGCCAAAGCTACAAGTGCAAAAAATGCCGCTATTCCCGTAAGGGCAATTATCATTTTCTGAATATTAAAGAGAAACTGCGATAATCCTAAATCTCCGTAAAAAACACTTGCAATCGCCTTATCAAATATTTTTCTCTTTTCATAGCTTTCAATGTCTTCATAGTTCACAGAAAGATTTTTTCTGATTATATTTCCTAAAATGGTGTATCTCCACTTTTCACTGTAAGATATAATCTGCATTTCGTTTTTGTATGTCATGGCTTGAAAAACAATGTTCATGGCTGCAAAAGCGAAAAATGAAATAAGCAGAGTTTTTGCATCTGCATCACCTGTAATGCAGTCGATTATTATTTTAAGTATGAATGTTGCTGCAAGTTGAGTAAAAACTGCCGGTATTATTCCGTAAACAAAGGTCATTATAAGTTTAACTTTGTTGTCACTGTTAACATCAAACATCATTTTCAAAAGATATTTGATATTCTGATAAAAAGAATATTTTGTTTTTTCCTTTTCTGATGTTTTCAAATTTTCCATCTCCTCTCGTCTATGATAATACATTATTTTCTCTTTTAAAAGCGGATTTCTGCACGAACAGTATCATACAGCGCACGAATGGTATTTTAAAGCTTATTTCTTTCGTTCTCGTATGCCGCAACCCGCAAAAATAAATTCATAGCAGTAAAAACTAAAAATGAAATAAGCACTGTTACTATATCCACCCCGCCTGCAATACAGTCGATTATTATCTTAAGTATAAACATCACAGCAAGGAGAATAAAAAGAAAAGACATTATTCCTTTAGCAATTGTCACTGCAAGTTTTCCTTTATTTTCACTGTTAACACCAAACTTTATTTTCAGCATATCTTTAATTCTTCGACAAAAAGAGTATTTTGTTTTTTCTTTTTCCGGAGTTTTCATTTTTTCATCTCCTCCCAACTGTGATAATACATCATTTTCCCTTTTAAAAGCGGATTTCTGCACGAATGGTATCATACAGCGCACGAACGGTTAATTTTACTGTTATTCTCGCCGCTTAAGATGATTAAACAGGTTTGAAAAATGAAAAATCCCGGCGGGAATTTTCATTCCTGCCGGGTAAAATTTTTATAGCCCTATTTTATTTTTCGTTTTTGATCTCTTCCCAGAGCTCTGTTACAACAACTCTTTCATCAAATGGATACTTTACGCCGTTGATTTCTTCATAATCCCAGTGACCTTTACCGATAAGAAGAATTATATCTCCCTCTTCAGCCATTTTCATAGCGTGTTTAATAGCGGTTCTGCGGTCAACAATCTCAGTATATTTGCCGGTTGTTCTGTCAAGACCCACTTTGATTTCGTTGTTTATATCCTCGACCTTTTCAAATCTCGGGCAGTTTGAAGTGAGAATTGTAAAATCAGCCATATTGCCGAGTATCTCACCTGCATCAGCTCTGCGGATTTTTGTACGGTTTCCGTCAGAACCGAAAACAGCGATTATACGGTTGGGATTATAAGCCTTAACTGCGGAAATGAGGTTCTGAACGCCTATTCCGTTATGGGCAAAGTCAAGAAGCACAGTAAAGGGAGCGTCAATTTTAACTCTTTCCGCTCTGCCTCTTATCTCGATTTCTTCAAGAGCTGTGGAAATAACGCTCTTATCAATTCCGCACATATGGCAGACACAGGCAGCTGAAAGGGAATCATAAATACTGAATCTTCCGGGAGAACCGACGGTGATTTCGTCCTCATATTTACCCTTTGTGCTGTATTTTACTCCCATGTATCCGGGCTTCATAACTGTTTCAAAGCTGTCAACAACTATATCGTTGAAATCGCCGAAACCAAACTTTACAATATCACAGGTATGTCCCTCAAGAACCTTATCAATCTGAGGATCATCGCCGTTTACAACACCGACTTTACACTGTCTTAAAAGAAGGCTCTTGCAGTGGAGATACTCCTCAAGGCTCTTGTGCTCCCAGGGGCTTATATGGTCACGGGAAATATTGAGGAAAATACCGTAATCAAATACAAAGCCTGCAGTTCTGCGAAGCATAAGGCCCTGTGAGGAAGCTTCCATAACAACATATTTGCAGCCTGCATCATACATTTCCCTAAACAATCTCTGAACCTCATAGGATTCGGGAGTTGTGTTGATTGTCTTTTTCTTTTCATCTCCGATAAGGGCGCCGATACTTCCGATAAGACCTGTCTTATAACCTGCCTTTTCGAGAATAGCCTTTATCATATATGTGGTTGTGGTCTTGCCCTTTGATCCTGTTACACCGATTGTAACAAGCTTTTCGGCAGGATATCCGTAATAAGCCGCTGCCATTTCAGCAAGAGCTGTTCTTGTATCATTAGTTTTAATTACTGTAACATTATCCGGAACCTCAACAGCATCTTCGCAAACAATTGCAATTGCGCCTTTTTCTGCTGCTTCACCGGCAAGAGTGTGGCTGTCAAGCTTGGCACCTTTGATGCATACAAATGCACTGTTCGGCACAAGACGTCTTGTGTCATAAATCACGTCGGATATTTCAATATCCGTACTTCCGCTGATTACTTCATAGTCAAGCTTAGAAATAAGCTCGCTTAATTTCATTTTTCATCATTCCTTGTTTATGAAATCGGCACCCTCTTAGGTACAGAAACAGTTTATCACAAATTCATGGAAAAAACCACTCGAAATGTAAAATCCTTACAAATTATATATTTTTAACATAAAAACACCGCAGCCGTAAAGCTGCGGTGTAAATATAAACTTATCAGTCTCTGCGAAGAGCCTCGATAGGAGCCATTTTGGCTGCCTTTCGTGCCGGATACATTCCGAAGAATATTCCGATTGCACTTGAAAATCCGATTGCTATTACAATTGACATTATGCTTATCTGAAGAGGAATTGCCATTATATATGAAACAAGTTTTGCACCGACAATTCCGATTATGATTCCTATAATTCCGCCTATGAGACAGATTATTACGGACTCAGTAAGGAACTGAAGAGAAATAGTTGAAGTCTTTGCGCCGAGAGCTTTTCGTATACCTATCTCCCTTGTTCTCTCTGTTACGGAAACAAGCATTATATTCATAACACCTATTCCGCCGACCAAAAGAGAGATTGCGCTGACCGCTGCAATAAATGTTGTGAAAACATTTATAACGGTATTGAGAAGATCAATGTATGTTGCCATATTGGTAACAGCATATACATCACGGTCTTGGTTATTATGGCGGGCCATAAGTACGTTGGAAGCGGTATTTCCCACTGCATCAAGCTGATTTTCATCTGTTGCGGAAATATAAAGCATTTCATATTTGTCATTTCTTCCCATAAGGGAGGAAACAACGTTGCCGGGAGCCATAATCATTCCGCCTGAAATACCCATATTTCCTACCATGCTCATACTGCTGAGCTGCTCGGTATCCATGCCGAAACTTCCTGCAACATCGGTAACGCCTATAATTTTAAACTTAACAGAACGTCCGCTGACAGTATAAGTGAGATATCTGCCCACGCAGTTTTCTTCACCGAAAAGCTGCTTTGCACTCATAGTATCAATAATAGCAACTGCACGCTGCGCATCGTACTCTTCCTGAGTAAAATATCTTCCGTATTTGCAAGGGGTTTTCAGTAGTGAAGCTACATCTGCGTCACATCCAATAGCTGCTCCCATACCAGTGTTGCCTTCAGCGTCAATGCTGCCCATTGAAATTGTAACAGGAGTGACATACTCAACACTTTCAAGATTTCTTATAGCCTCAATATCATTATAGTTAATATAATCACTGGAAGTTGCAGCATTGGTTTTTACAGATATACTTACAACGCTTGCACCCATATCCTCTATCATACCGATAATATAGTCACGGCCGCCGGTACCTACGGTTATAATTGCTATAACCGACGCAACGCCGATTATTATTCCGAGCATTGTAAGAAGTGAGCGCATCATATTAGTGCGGATGCTGAAAACCGCTATTTTTATATTTTCTTTAATATTCACGGTTTTGCCTCCGTTTTATTATGAATTTTTCTCTACTTTAACCTTTGCTCCGTCAGTGAGAGTTGAGGGAGGATTCTTTACTACAAATTCGCCTTCCTCAAGACCGGATTCAATCTGATAATATGTGTCATCTGTAGTGCCGAAAGTGATTTCTCTTACGGAAACAGTTCCTGTCTCACTGTTATATACATATACGCTGCTGGATTTTGAATCGGGAATAAGAGCTTCAACAGGAATTGCGATCTGCTCTTTTGTCTCGCCGATTTCAACGTCAACATCTACATCGAATCCCTCTATTACACTTTCATCGGGATTTTCAATTGAAACCTTGACCTGGCATCCGGCAGAACTTGAACCTGTAAGTCCGCTTGTAATGGAGCTTAAATCGAAGGAACCTGATGAACCGGAAGTGGCTGTGGGACTGATATATATAATCTCACCGTCAAAAGTTCCGCCCATGGTGGTAACAGTGGCTTTCTGACCTACATGAAGCTTAAGTATATCGTATTTGCCTGCAGTAAAGGTTGCCACATACTTTGAAGTATCGGCAACAACCATACCTGTCTGTCCAGATCCTGCGCTTCCAAGCATTGAGAGAATGGAATTCATATCCATCTGCATATCTCCGCTTGTAAGCATGGAAAGGAGAGATGTCATATCAAATCCGCTGCTCTGTTCATTTCCGAACATCTCACCGGCAGTTACACTTACCTTAGTTACAAGGCCGTCACTTTCAGCTACCCAGCCTTTGGCGATTACTTCTCTTTTAGCTACGCTCTTATCAAGATCGGCCTTTGCTGTATCAACAGCTATTTTAACAATCTCATCAAAAGAGAGATTGCTCTGTGTTTTGAAAAGCTCATTCTGAACTTTAAGCTGAAGAAGCTGTGTTTCGCAGTTAATGAGTTTGCTGAGCTTATCGGAAAACTCGCTTACCTTTTCCGCTCCGTCGTTAATTGTAGGCAGAGACTCCAGAATCTGTGTCAAAACTGCCTGAAGTTCTTCCGGTGACATCTCGGAAATCTTCTTGATTATCTCTTCAATATTGATATTGGGAATTTCAGGCAGAGTTCCGCCCATTGATGAAAGTTCTTTCTGAAGCTGTGCTGACTCCTTTTCGAGAGCCGTAATCTGTGAAGACAGATTTTTTACCTGCTGCTCAGCGGTAACCTTTCCGTTTACAACTGCATCGTAGGATTCCTTGGCTTTTGAATAAGACTCCTGCTTTTCTGCAATTTCCGCATCTATTGAGGCAGTGTCAAAAGTAGCAAGGACATCTCCTTTCTTAACCGTATCCCCTTCTTTTACGTTTACGGTTTTAACCATTGTCCCGCTGTACATTGTGTAATTAGTATCACCGTCTGAAATAATTTCACCGGTTGTATTGAAATGCTGGGACATTGCACGGGGCTTTACCTCTACGAGGTTAACCGCTGTACCGGAATCAGGTACAACAAACATAAGGATAAGCAGCACTACCGCCAGCACTCCGGCTATACTGCCTATGATTATCCCGTTCCTTTTCTTTTTGCTCATTTTTTTCTCCATTAATTAAAACACCACTTTCGTACTACGTTAAACTGATTACAGTTCTACACTAACGTCATGGTATGATTATAAACTAAAAAGCCATCATTGTGATGGCTTTTTATATTAACAAATTATGAATTATTTATTACCGATATCAGTGCGATAGTGTGCGCCCTCAAAAGTAATCTTTTCAACTGCTGCATAGGCTTTTTTAAGTGCTTCTTTAAGGTCTGAGCCCAATGCTGTAACACCTAAAACTCTGCCGCCTGCTGTTTTGAATACTCCGTTTTCAAGAGCTGTTCCCGCATGGAAAACACAAGCTCCCTCAACCTGTCCGTCAGAATCGAGACCTTTTATCTCAATTCCCTTGGGATATGAGCCGGGATATCCGCCGGAAGCCATTACAACGCAGGCACAAGCCTCATCGCTCCACTGGATATCGAGGTCGCTGAGATTTTCATCAATTACAGCATCCACAATATCGCAAAGAGGAGTTTTAAGTCTCGGAAGTACAACCTGAGTTTCAGGATCACCGAAACGTGCATTGTACTCTATTACCTTGGGACCGTCGGCAGTGAGCATAAGTCCGAAATAAAGGCAGCCCTTAAAGGTTCTTCCCTCTTTGTTCATTGCCTCAATTGTGGGAAGGAAAATTTCCTTCATGCATCTGTCGGCAATTTCGGGAGTGTAATAGGGGTTGGGGCTGATTGTGCCCATTCCGCCTGTGTTGGGGCCTTTATCTCCGTCGTAAGCTCTCTTGTGGTCCATTGAAGAAACCATAGGCTTTACACATTTACCGTCTGTAAATGCAAGTACGGACACTTCTGGTCCTGTTATGAACTCTTCAATTACAACCTTATTACCGGAAGCGCCGAATTTCTTGTCATCCATAATTGTATGAACGGCATCCTCAGCTTCTGCTTCGTTCTGGGCAATAATAACGCCCTTACCAAGTGCAAGGCCGTCGGCTTTAACTACAACGGGATATTTATTCTGCTCTTTGATATAGCTGAGAGCATCTTTTGAATTTTCAAAAACTTCATATCCGGCAGTGGGAATTGAATATTTCTTCATAAGATTCTTTGAAAAAACCTTGCTGCTTTCAATAATCGCTGCGTTTGCACGGGGGCCGAAAGCTCTTATGCCTTCTTTCTCCATTGCGTCAACCATGCCTGCTGCAAGAGGATCGTCGGGAGCTACAAAAACGCAGTCAACTTTTAATTCCTTTGCAAGAGAAACCATGCCGTCAATGTCAGTAGCTCCTACTGAGAAGCACTCAGCGTCGCAGGAAATTCCTCCGTTGCCGGGAGCGCAATATACTTTTTCTACCTTTTCGCTTTCAAGAAGCTTGCGGATAAGGGCGTGTTCACGTCCGCCGCCGCCTACCATAAGTATTTTCACGGTAAATAGCCTCCTTTTATCAGTGATGGAAAAGGCGGATTCCTGTAAACGCCATTGCCATTGAATATTTGTTGCAGGTTTCGATTACGTTATCGTCACGGATAGAGCCGCCGGGCTGTGCGATATACTCAACACCGCTCTTCTTTGCTCTTTCGATATTATCACCGAAGGGGAAGAATGCATCTGAACCGAGAGAAACGCCGCTCATTGTAGCAAGCCATTCTTTCTTCTCCTCTTTTGTAAGAGGTTCGGGCTTCTCGTCAAAGAAGTTCTCCCAAACGCCGTCGGCAAGAACATCCATATAGTCGTCAGAAACATAGACGTCGATTGTGTTGTCTCTGTCGGGACGACGGATGTCAGCCTTGAATTTAAGCCCAAGGGTCTTGGGATGCTGTCTTAAATACCATACATCAGCCTTATTGCCTGCAAGACGTGTGCAGTGAACTCTTGACTGCTGTCCTGCACCTACGCCGATAGCCTGTCCGTCCTTTACATAGCAGACAGAGTTTGACTGAGTATATTTAAGAGTGATAAGGGAAATAAGAAGATCTCTCTTTGCCTCTTCGGGGATGTTCTTATTTTCTGTAACAACGTTTTCAAGAAGGCTTTCATCTATTGAAAGCTCATTTCTGCCCTGCTCAAAAGTGATGCCGAAAACATCCTTGTGCTCAATGGGAGCGGGAGTATAGTTTTCGTCAATCTTTATGATATTGTATGTGCCCTTTCTCTTACCCTTGAGGATTTCGAGAGCTTCATCCTCATAGCCGGGAGCTATGATTCCGTCGGATACCTCACGGGCAATAAGCTTTGCTGTGGGAACGTCGCAAACCTCTGAAAGAGCGATAAAATCGCCGTAGGAGGACATTCTGTCAGCTCCTCTTGCTCTTGCGTAAGCTGTTGCAAGGGGTGAAAGCTCAAGGTCATCTACAAAATAAATCTTTTTAAGTGTATCGCTAAGGGGTACACCGATAGCAGCGCCTGCGGGGCTTACGTGCTTAAAGGAAGCCGCAGAAGGCATTCCGGTAGCCTTTTTAAGCTCTCTTACAAGCTGCCAGCTGTTGAATGCATCGAGAAAGTTAATGTAACCGGGTCTGCCGTTGAGAACCTCGATAGGCAGTTCGCTTGAATCTTTCATAAAAATTTTAGACGGCTTCTGATTGGGGTTGCAGCCGTATTTAAGCATAAGCTCTTTTGCCATTTCTTTCTCCTCCATTATTTGTTTTTATTTACAATTCTTGTTTCAGTCTTGCCGGTTTCAATGTCGATATAACGGACAAAAAGAGAAACCTTATTGTTTTCGTTAAGTCCTGCCCATACCTTTTCAGTAAGTGAATCGATATCGCCTTTAAGCTCGACCTCAACAGGCTCGCCCTCAAAAGAGGGAATGGGATTTCCGTCATGCTTATATGTATGGATAATATGTCCCCTGCCGCTGAGAGGTGAAGAGTATTCATAGAAATATCTTCTTACGCTTTCGGGATTTCCGTTTGCGCTTTTGAGGATTGAAAGCTTATAGAAAAGCTCTCCCTTTGCAATATCGGCTTCACCTGAAATTCTGGGGGTGAAGTTAGGCTCATCGGGCTCAAATGTACGTGTTCTGAGAGCTTCCTCAAAGGTTTTGCCCTCTTTAAGGAAATCATAAACAGTGTCGGTCTGATCGCCGTTTGTCACAACTGTTTTGCTGCCTAATACTCTTACGGGAGAATAAATAATAAGTGAGGGATCGGAAAGCTTTGCCGGGTCAAATGCCTGAGTTCTTATTCCCTCATCCTCTGTTACAAAAACTCTGTTTCGGCTGTTTTCGCTTCTGCCCATAATGAAATATACGATTACGGCGTTTTTGCCGTCCTCACTTTTTCCTATAAGCACGCCTCTTCCGGGATATTCGTTTGAGGAAAGATAATTTTTCAAATCAGCAACCTGCATGGCTCTGCCTCCTGTTAATTTTAATTATTATTTATTTTAGGTTAATCTTCTACAACAGTTGTGTTTCCGGTAACTTTTATTTTACCCTCGCAGAAAAGTGAGACCGCTTTTGGAAGAATTTCCCACTCAGCGTTTTCCATAACCCTGCGCTGTAAAACCTCCGGAGTATCACCGTTTTTAATCTCAACTGCCTTTTGGAGAATTATTGCTCCTCCGTCAGGAATAAGATTTACAAAATGAACCGTTGCACCTGTCACTTTAACGCCTTTTTCAAGAGCCATTTCGTGAACTTTAAGTCCGTAGCAGCCCTTTCCGCAAAATGACGGTATAAGTGACGGATGGATATTTATAATTTTATTTTCATACTCTGAAATAACGGTTTCGCCGAGAATAGAAAGGAAACCTGCAAGAACCACAAGGTCAGCCCCGCACTTTTTAAGTTCAGAAAGGAGAGCCTTGTCGTAATCGTCGGGATTTTCAAAGGATTTTCTTGCCACAACGGCAGTTTCTATTCCCGCATTTTCAGCACGGGTAAGGGCATATGCCCCATCCTTGCTTGCGATAACCTTAACTATTGTTCCGTTTTTAATCTTTCCGGCTTTTTCAGCGTCAATAAGAGCCTGGAGATTGGTTCCTCCGCCGGAAACAAGCACAGCTATTTTCAGCATAACTCAATACCCTTTTCGCCCTGCTTCATCTCACCGATAATGTGAGCCTTTTCGCCGCAGCTTTCAAGGATTCTTACAGCCTCATCAGCCTTATCGGGAGCAACTGCAATGCAAAGACCGATACCCATATTGAATGTATTGAACATATCTCTCTCAGGAATACCCTCGTTCTGGATAATCTTGAAAATGGGCTTTACGGGAACCTTGCTCTTTTCGATAACAGCTGTGAGATCACCCTCGATCATACGTGGAATATTCTCATAGAATCCTCCGCCTGTAATATGTGAAATTGCGTGAACGTCAACTTTTGACATAAGCTCAAGAAGAGGCTTTACATAAATCTTTGTGGGAGTGAGAAGCTCTTCGCCGAGAGTTTTGCCGAGGTCATTCATGTGGAGGCTAAGGCGTTCTTCAGTTATACGGAAAACCTTTCTTACAAGTGAGAATCCGTTTGAGTGAAGACCTGAGGACTCAACGCCTATAAGGGCATCCCCTGCACGGAGATTTTTACCGTCAACAAGCTTATCTCTGTCACCCATACCTACGCAGAAACCTGCAAGGTCGTATTCGTCAACAGGATAGAAACCGGGCATCTCAGCTGTTTCGCCGCCTACAAGAGCACAGCCCGCCTGTACGCAGCCCTCTGCAACGCCTTTGACTATCTGCTCAACTTTTTCGGGTATATTCTTTCCTACTGCAACATAGTCAAGGAAGAAAAGGGGCTTTGCGCCTGAACATGCAACATCGTTTACGCACATGGCAACGCAGTCGATACCAACTGTATCATGCTTATCCATAAGGAATGCAATTTTAAGCTTTGTTCCAACTCCGTCAGTACCGGAAACAAGCACAGGATTTGCAATACCTGTCATATCGGGGGCAAACATTCCGCCGAAGCCGCCGATTGCGGACATAACACCGGGAATCTTTGTTCTTTCAACATGAGATTTAATAAGCTCTACTGATTTGTAGCCGGCAGTTACGTCAACGCCTGCTTCCTTGTAGCTTTTGCTGAAGCTTTCCATTTTTGTAGAATCCTCCCTTTTATTTAGACTCGTTTATTTTTTTGCTGAATTTATCTTCAAATATTGAATCCTTGATTTCTACGGGATATTTGCCTGTGAAGCATGCATCACAGAATTCGCACTTTGAACCTACTGCGATCTTGTGGAGATTTTCAAGGCCGAGATATCCGAGAGAATCAGCGCCGATTTCCTGACGAATTTCATCAAGAGTAAGACGGCAGGCAATAAGATATTCACGTGAGCTGATATCTGTACCGAAATAGCAGGGATTGAGGAAAGGCGGAGAAGAAATACGCATATGAACCTCTGTGGCTCCTGCCTTTCTGAGAAGCTCAACAATGTGAGCACTGGTTGTACCTCTTACGATTGAGTCATCTATCATGACAACTCTCTTACCCTTAACGGCTGCTGAAAGAGGATTGAGCTTAATATGAACGCTTCTCTCTCTCTGCTCCTGAGTTTCCTGAATGAAAGTTCTGCCTATATAGCGGTTCTTGATGAAACCGAATGCAAAGGGAATACCTGATTCCTCAGAATAACCAATTGCAGCGTCAAGACCTGAATCGGGAACACCGATAACAACGTCGGCTTCAACAGGATGCTCCTGTGCAAGATAGCGACCTGCCATACGGCGTGCCATATGAACACTTGCGCCATCGATGACGGAATCGGGACGAGCAAAGTAAACATGCTCAAAAATGCAAAGTGAAGTTTTCTGTCCACAGTGGTCTTTAATGCTGCGGATGCCGTTTTCATCGATGATGACGATTTCGCCGGGCTCAACGTCACGAACGAACTCAGCACCAAGGCTGTCAAGAGCACAGGTTTCGGAAGCGAGCATATAGCTGTTTCCGCTCTTTCCGATGCAAAGGGGACGGAATCCGTGAGGGTCTCTTACACCGATAAGCTTGCGGGGTGAAACTACGAGGAAAGAATATGCACCCTCAAGCTTGTTCATAGCTTCTGAAATAGCTTCTTCAACGCTGCCAACAGTAAGTCTTGCCTTTGCAATAAGATAACCGATAAGCTCAGCGTCACTGTTTGTCTGGAAAATAGCGCCTGTTGTCTGAAGCTCACGTTTGATTTCTTCAGTATTTACAAGGCTGCCGTTATTTGAAATAGCCAGTGTGCCTTTTGAATAACGCATAACAAGAGGCTGAGAGTTTATCGGAATAGAATCCTTGCCGGCAGAATAGCGGACATGACCGAGACCGATGTCTCCTCTGCCGTTTGCTGTAAGTTTTTTGAGTGTATCGGCATCAAAAACATCGGGAACAATGCCCATGCCTTTTTCACAATCGATGATTCCGTCATTGTTTACTGCAATACCACAGCTTACCTGACCTCTGTGCTGAAGGGCAAAAAGAGCAAAATATGCTTCATTTGCCACATTGAGATCATCCTTGTTGTAGACGCCGAAAACGCCGCATTCTTCATGTATTTTGTCAAACATATCTATCAGCCTCCAAAATGATTTTGCAATTTAATAAAACAACAAATAACAGTTATAAAACTTAAGCCTTAAGGCTTTCTGCAAGAGCCTTATCCTTTGCAATAACTGCTTTTTCCATATCGGACTTCATCTCATCAAGTTTCTTTGCAAGTGACTCGTCAGACAAAGCGAGCATCTGCACTGCAAGAATTGCAGCATTCTCAGCACCATCTATGGCAACTGTTGCAACGGGAATACCTGAGGGCATCTGAACTGTTGCAAGAAGAGCATCGAGTCCATCAAGAGTGGAAGACTTAACGGGAATTCCGATAACAGGAAGAGTGGTATGAGCTGCAAGAACACCTGCAAGATGTGCAGCTTTTCCTGCCGCAGCTATAATAGCTCCGAAACCATTTTCTCTTGCCTTTGAGGAAAACTCAGCAGCCTGAACCGGTGTTCTGTGCGCAGACATTACATGAACCTCTGTTTCAACTCCAAACTCAGCAAGCTTTTTTATAGCTTTTCCTACTACCGGCAAATCACTGTCGCTGCCCATAATTACAGCTACTTTTTTCATACACTCTACATCCTTTCAAAATTTTTGCTTTTCAGGTCTTTCAAAAGTAAAAAGGCTGCGATTATAACGCAGCCTGCTTTTCACCTGTTGTTTTTTGACACACTGAGATTGGGCGCCTTGAAGTGCCTGTTGTTAAATTGTGCTCCTGTCCCTATACCTATAATAGAAACCAAAAAACAGGCCACCGCACATTCACCTACCCAGCTTTTTATCAATACTTATATATTCTATTGCAAAACATGGATAATTTCAATAGATTGTAACAGCTTTTGATTTTTTTCTACATATAGATTGATTAACACCTTTAGTTGTGCATAATGTTTTGTATACTTTGCCTTTATTCGGCATAATGCCCATTGACAGGTGTTTGACATTCCTATATCATTTATTTGTTAAATTATGTTTTGAGGTGATTATATGAAACATGCAATAAAATCAATCGCCTGCGTCCTTGTTGCCCTTGCAATTACCCTTACATTCTTCGGATGCATGGCTGAAAAAAATATGGTAACTGACGGAATAGAAAAGTTCAACAATATAGCTGCTGCCGATAATAATGGCGGCGATAAAAATTCACAGGATTCCGATTCCCCGACAATTTCAAAAGATAAGCTTCAGGTTACTGAATCCAGTGACGGAAACGAACTGCGCTATACATATTCCTTTAATGAATCAGCCGGTAATTCCAAAATCACACTTTTAGCTACCGCAGACAAAAAGTCAAAAGAGTTTATTGAAAGCTCTGTTTGGTTTGTAGGCAGAGGTCAGGATGCTTCAGGAAATATCAGCCAGGCTACTGTTGATAACTTTTGCGAAATTTCGAAATATTCCGTTTTAGCTTTTACAGAGCTTAGCGAAGCTGATGCAGACGCAATTATCAAAGAGCTTAAAGTAAGTCTTCCTGAATCTTATAACGGAAAAACTTCTTTCACAAAAGATGTAGGAAACTATCGCTTTGGTTTTTCCTCTTCTTCAATTTTAACAGGATTTACCATTAAAAATATTAAAGCAAGCGCTAATTCTTCTCAGGAAGATGTAACTGCAAAACCCGCTCAGTAAATTAAATAAACATCAACATAAAGCTAACCCCGCCGAATTAATATTCCGGCGGAGTTTATTTTTCAGTGATTATTTTTTAAGTTTTCCGGCAGGACATACTTTCATGCAGATTCCGCAGACAGCTCCCCTGCCTATCATTTTAAATTCCTTTTTCATAAAAGTGCTGCATTTTTCAGGGTCGAAAATTTCGCTTCGGTCAATACCCGGATACCAGTCTTTTCCCTTAATGGCTCCTGACGGACATGCATCGGCACAGAGACTGCATCCGATACAGATATTTTCAGAAATCGGCACTTCTCTCTCAAGGGGACAGTCCGTAAAAAGTGAACCCAGACGAACTCTCGCTCCGTATTCTTTATGGAGGAACAAGGAATTTTTTCCCACTGTTCCAAGACCCGAAAGATACGCAAGCTTTTTATGGGAATAACGGCCGCAGTAATTCCAGCCATCCTTATTTATGCTTTGTGAAGCGGCAACGGTAATATATTTGTATCCCCTTTTTTCCAGGAACATTCCAGCTCTTAAAAGCAGTGAATCAATAAGGGCATTGACTGCTCTGTAATGGCTGAAATAAGTGTGTGTGGGAGCGCCGTCTATCTCGTCGATTATGCCATCGGAAAGCTTTACTACCACGCTCACACCCCAGCGGCAGGAACCGAAATCACCGTCATCAATTTCCGCAAAGCCTACATCTGAAGCTCCCGCTGAAAGAAGAAATTCTTTCAGCTCTTTTTGTATATCAGTCAATTGAATTTCCCCTTTCATGAAACTTTTAAAAGTTTAATATTTTTATTTGAGTCTGTCAATAAGGAAAGGCATTGCTGTTTCAAAATCAACGCCGTAGAAATCTTCCCCAACTCTGTTATAGGTTATCTTGATACACTCAACTGTATAATCAGCAGCAAGCTTTACGGCATCCTCAATACTCTTTCCTCTCATAAGTGCGCCTACAAAGGTTGAGGAGAACACGTCACCTGTACCGTGGTAGCCTACAGGTATTTTCTCGTGGCTGTACATGGTTCTCTCGCCTGTTTCACAGTTATAGCAGATAACTCCGTATTTGCCGTCAAGCACAACGCCCTTAAGCACTACCTTTTTGCTGCCGAGAGCTGCAAGCTTTTTGAGAAGCTCGTCAATATAGCTTTCGTCATACTCTGTTTTATATTCGCTGCCTGTAAGGAAGCTTGCCTCAGTGATATTGGGAAGAATTATATCTGCCTTACCGCAGAGCTTAGCCATCTCCTTGGGGAACTCGCTGTCAAAAGCAGGATAAAGCTTTCCGTTATCAGCCATGGCAGGATCGACAACTACAAGGGTGTCGTCCTTAAGCTTATCGATAACCGAAATTACAGTAGCGATCTGCTGACCTGATGCAAGATATCCGGTGTAAATACCGTCAAATTTGATTCCCTCGTTTTTCCAGTGATCTGTGATGGGTACAATCTGATCGTCAAGATCTTTGCAGGTAAAGCCCTTGAACATTGTGTGGGTGGACAAAACAGCAGTGGGAATAATAGCTGCCTCAACACCCATTGCTGAAATTATGGGAAGAGCAACCGTAATGGAGCACTTTCCGAGACATGAAATATCCTGAATTGTAACAATTCTTTTCATAACTGACACCTCTCTTTTCATTATGGATACATGATAGCAGAAAAAGTGTCATAGTTAAATATACAATTTTCAGTAATTTTAAAGAGGTCAATTTTCGGGTAATCTTTTCAGAATACAAAAAAAAGCTCCGTCCTTTAAGACGAAGCCTGAATTTTTAAAATATATACTTAACTGTTTTCGTTCTGTTTAACTAATTTAAAATTATACTCTTGTCTTTACCTTTTTTAGAGCCATGCTCACTGGAACGGCAATTATTACAGCCGCTACAATTTCAAGAACTGCATTGATTGTAAACGCCGCAAGGACATATTTAAGGAAACCGCCGAAAGACATAACGGTGATTCCGAGCTCCTTGCCGAACTCTCCTCCGTGGAAAATATAAATAGCTCCCATTACAAAAATCGTATTGGTAATGCAGCCTGCAATTGCAGCAATACCGGCAGGTATGTTGTTCTTTTTGCCTTTTGCATCCTGCTTTTTAGGTGCAAAAACAAGATAAAGACATCCTGCAATTATAAGAGCGAATACAACTGCACCTATTAAAGCTACTGCAAAGCCCGCCCACTGTGCCTGCTTTGCAAAGCTTACAGCGGAAGTTACTGCAACACCTGCAAGAAGAGCGGCAATAACAGCGGCAATTGTCTGAGCGGTTTTGCCGATTTTATCGGCTTTTGCAGCAATGACAAAAACTGCGCCTGCTATAAATCCCGCAAGGACACGAGGAATAAGCGATACAGCAGGGTTCCAGAAAATAGCGCCCTCAAGCGGTGACGGCGGAGCCAGAACTGCTTTTACAATACAGGAAATTCCCCATACCGCGCCGAGAATTGCACCTGATTTAGGTCCCATAACAATTGCGCCGATGATAACGGGAATGTGAATAATCGTGATACTCAGAACACCGTAGCTGATATATCCGATATTAGGCACAAAGGTTAAAAGGATAATAAGTGCAGAAAGCACTCCCAGCTGAGTGAGCGTAAGGACGCTCTTAGTTGATTTTTTGCTTTTCATAAATTATTACCTCCTTGCTGCTGCTCCATAAAAAGGATGCAGCGCCGGGGCGTGATTTATTCACGCCATACTGATGAACGAAAACAGCGGTATAATCTGAAAATTTATTTTAACTGCGAAGCAGTAAAATACAGAGAATCAATATCACGGATTAAAAGCTTATTTTGAAGAATTTCTGTCATATAAAATCTTTAAGCCCTTGAGCAGAAGCTCGCCGTCATAGGTTACCTTTCTGCGGCAGTTGCAGACTATTTCCCCGGCAAAGCCGCCTGTTGCAGCTATACTTTTTACGGGACAGTTAAGCTCCTCTTCAATTCTGTCTGCCATGCCGTCAAGCATTGCAGCAGTGCCGAACACTGTACCGGACTGCATACAGTCTATTGTATTTGTACCAATTGTGTGAGCAGGAGCCGAAAGGCTGATACCGGGAAGCTGAGAAGTTTTTGCAGCAAGAGCTTCAACGGAAATACCTACTCCTGCGGCTATTGTACAGCCTCTAAAAACTCCTTTTTCATCTATTACACTGATTTTTGTGGCAGTTCCCAAATCCATAACAAGACACGGCAGAGGGAAAAGCTCAATGGCGGCAACTGCTCCTGCAACAAGGTCAGCTCCCAGTTCTCCGGGGTCATCGGTACGGATATTAAGTCCTGTTTTTATTCCAGGTCCCACCATTAACGGAGTGCGGCCTGTTACAAATTCCACAGCCTCCTTAACGGCTCTTGTAAGCTCCGGAACAACTGAACCGATTATAGCTCCCGAAAAATCCGAGCCCTCTACTCCGTTAAGACGCAGCAGATCATGAAATTCAGCCGCATACTGATCTCTTGTTCTTCTTCTGTCTGTTGAAAGACGCAAAACAAACATCAGTTCATCATTTTTGTACGCTCCGAAAGTTATATTTGTATTTCCTATATCAACGGTCAAAACCATAAAAGCACCTCCGCTTTGCAGCTTTGTTTTTATTGTAAAATCAATATATCCAACGGTGGGTATTATATCTCAAAAATCATGATAAATCAATTTAAGGTTGAAAAATTTGTCGATGACAACTATTATATTGTATAAACATAAAGAGCCTGTCTGTATTTTATGTTTAAATTTATTTTGTCCAGTTTATACTGAAAGGAATACCAAAATGGAAAAATGCAGCCTTTGTCCGAGAATGTGTAAAGTTAAAAGAGAAAAGGAAAAGCCCTCTGAAGGCTTTTGTAAAATGCCTGATTCCCCTGTTTTAGCAAGAGCAGCTCTTCACTTTTGGGAGGAACCATGCATCAGCGGCGAAAAAGGTTCGGGAACCGTTTTTTTCTCCGGCTGTTCTCTGGGCTGTGTTTTTTGTCAGAACAGCAAAATCAGCACCGGCGGCTTTGGTACACCTGTAACGGAAGAAAGGCTCTCCGAAATCTTTGACGAACTTGTAGATATGGGAGCTAACAATATAAATCTTGTAAATCCTACCCATTTTGCAGCTTCCATAAGGCGTGTTTTAAAAAAGAAAAAACCTCCAGTCCCCGTAGTATATAACAGCTCCGGATACGAAAAAGTGGAAACCCTCCGTTCCCTTGAGGGACTTATAGATGTCTATCTCCCTGATTTTAAATATGTCAGCAGTGATGTTTCCGCAAAATACTCCGGCGCAGCGGATTATTTTGATTTTGCGTCAAAGTCGATCGAAGAAATGATACGTCAGGTGGGCGCTCCCCAGTACGACGAAAATGGACTCATTACCAAGGGAGTTATAATAAGACATCTTATTCTTCCACAGCATACAAATGAGTCCATAAAAGTTTTAAGGTATATTTGGGAAAATTATCCTAAAAATATACCTGTAAGTCTCATGTGTCAGTACACTCCCTGTTCGAGAGCCGAGGAGTTTCCGGAAATCAACAGGAAAATTACTAAGAGAGAATATGAAAAAGTTATAAGCGCAATGCTGGAAATGGGCTTTGAGGACGGTTTTCTTCAGGAAATTTCATCAGCTCAGTCAAAATATATTCCCGATTTTGACCTTACGGGAATATAACTGTGTTAAATAAGTATACAAAATAGCTATTTATTGCTCTTTTGATAAAAACATCATAATTTTCAACAAAAGTCAAATTTAATTGGTTCTTTTGTTAGACAATCTTTTACCTTTTTTGTCAATTACTACAAAACTCCTTCAAATAGTAACAAAAGTGTTACAAAATTTCAAAACTTATGCTATAATATTTTGCGTAAATTAAAGATGTTAATTTACACTAACAACGATGATATTTTTTAGAGCTGCATCGCTCCAGCTCTTTTGATTTACTTAAATTCAGAAAGGAGCTTGAAATTATGAACATTACAGTTAACGAATACACATTTCCGTCCTCTTCAGGACTTGCAGATATTTATGCCCGTTCCTATACTCCCGATAATGAGGATCAGATTAAAGGCATAATTCAGATCTGCCACGGTATGGCTGAACACAGCGGCAGATATGACGAGTTTGCAAGATTCCTGAGCAGCAACGGATTTGCAGTTTTTATCAACGATCATCTTGGACATGGACTCTCTGTTAAAAATGACAGCGAGCTTGGCTATTTTGGTGACAAAACCGGACGTCACGACCTTGTAAACGATGTAAAGCTTTTAACCGACATTGCACGCAGCACATATCCTGACAAACCGTTTTTCATTTTCGGTCACAGTATGGGCTCATTTATTGCAAGACGCTATACTGAAAAATTCGGTATGAATATTGACGGAGCAATTTTCTGCGGAACAAGCGGAACAAATCCCGCAGCAGGACTGGCAGTTAAAATCGCAGAATTTATAGCTTCGAGAAAAGGCGTTCATCACAGAAGCGAATTCATCAATAAAATCGCCTTTGGCAGCTACAATAAAAGAGTCGGAGAAAAACGCACCGATTTCGATTGGCTCACACGTGATGAATCTGTTGTAGACGCTTACATTGCAGACCCTAAATGCGGATTCCTTTTCACTGCCGCCGGATACAGAGATCTTTTTGACATTCTGCGCAGTGTTTCAACTCATTCATGGTATAATAACGTTCCTTTCATTCTGCCGATGCTTCTCATCTCAGGTACAGAAGACCCGGTAGGAGAATACGGTAAAGGAGTCAGACAAGTTTTCCATGATCTTAAAAAGACCGGTCATAAGGATGCAACTCTTAAACTCTATGAAAACGACAGACACGAAGTTTTAAATGAGCTCAACAAACAGCAGGTGTTTGAAGATGTTCTCGACTGGCTTAACGAAGTTTTGGATAAGAAGCAATCCTGAAAAAACAAAATATTGAAGTAAATGAATGAAGCTAATTTAAAGTGAGGAAGATTTTAAATGAAAACGCTTTTCATCTATTACTGTACAGATTCCCGTGTAGGAAAGATCTGCGCTGAAAATGCAGACAGCAAATACACCGATGTTATTGAACTTTCTCCACGCTATTCCTGCGGCTATGCGAAAAAACTTTCATGCGCTTTAAGCGGACAGGGTGTCAGAATTAAAGAACTTGACATTGATTTTTCAAAATACGACAGTGTAATCATAGCATCAACTCTCACGGCAGGTATGCCCGCTGCAGTTGTAAACGAATTTCTTCACACAACTAACCTCAGCGGAACAGAAGTTATCGGTGTCTTTATTAAGGACAGATTTTTCTCCCGTCATACATCTGAAGTATTCAGAAAACGAATTTCTCTCGCAGGTGGTAACTGCCACAGCGTAGTTACAATTCCTGCAAAGGAAATAAAGAAAAATCCCACCCATGTTATGGAATTTGTTGAAAATGCAGTCAGCAAAGCGGAGGCTTTCTAATTTCCCCTTTCAAGACTCTATAAGAAGCTCCTTACAGTCTTCCCTGTAAGGAGCTTCGGCATTTTTAGAATAATATTAATATATAAAAAAGAGCCTGAAATTTACTTCCAGGCTCTTTTTTGTTTTATTTTTCTTGGGCTTCTTCTTTCTTTTCAACTTTGCGCATAATTACAAATTTCTCTAAGGGGAACAATACTACAAAGTTAAGGAAGCTGAAGCACATTTTAGCAATGTTTGTAGCAAGATCATAGCCCATATTGGCATTATTCTGAAGAAGATAGCTGATTTGCGGAGCAAAATAAGTCTGTGCACAGATAAGAGCTACAATTACAACAAAATATACAACTACGCTGAAAGTAAGGTTCATGTTGGAACCAAAGGTTTTCTTTCTGTTTACAACGAAAGAGATGATCTGGGCAACAGTTGTTGAAACAAGGAATGCAATCATTGTTCCAAGTCCCTCTACACCGTCTCCCTTATAATGGAAAACAAACCAGTCAAAGGGCTGCATATTGAGATTTGTTATTGCATCAATATGGTTCATAATGTTAAGTATTGCAAATTCGGAAATCATTGCAATAAGACTTGCAAAGGTGAATTTTACAAACTGCCATACTGTAACAAAACCGGAACCCTTTTCCTCCGTTTTCTTATCAAGCTGTTCAAGCTTTCCCATAATAATATCCACTCCTCGACAATAAATTTGTTTTATATTTTAGCACAGCAAAGGGCTAAAAAACAATAAAATAAAACTATATTTTACTTTTTTTATAAAAATTTATGTTTATTTTTTCACAGAGTTTTTTTGCGAAGAGTATGAATTTATTGTTTTTTTATAAAAAAGGTGTCATTAATCACAATTTGATGCTATAATAAAATAAATTTAGCAAAGCATCGATTGATATTTGGAGGAACACAATATGAAAGTAATCGTTCTGGATACCGCCGCTCAGATAGGCGAAGAAGTTGGCAAGATTTTTGTAGACCAGGTTAACGCTAAACCCGATTCAGTTCTCGGTCTTGCAACAGGTATGTCCCCTGTACCTACATATGACTATATGGCTAAAGAATATGCAGCAGGAAACGTAAGTTTCAAAAATGTTACTACCTTTAACCTTGATGAATACTGCGACCTTCCCAAAAGCGATAAAAATAGCTTTTATTCCTTTATGGTTGACAATCTTTTCTCCCGCACTGACGTCGACCTTAATAAGGTAAACTTTATTGACGGAAACGCTGAGGAAAAGGCTGAGTGTGAGCGTTATGAAAAGGCAATCGAGAATGCAGGCGGAATTGATCTCCAGCTTCTCGGAATCGGCACAAACGGTCATATCGGCTTTAATGAGCCTGCTGATGAATTCACACAGCATACATACAAGGTAAAGCTTACAGACAGCACAATTGCTTCCAACCAGAAATTTTTCGGCGACGTTCCAATGCCCCGTTACGCTATGACAATGGGTATCGGCAGCATTATGAAAGCTAAAAAAATCGTCCTCATCGCAACAGGTGAAAGTAAGGCTAAGGCAGCTTACGCAATGATCAAAGGTGAAGTTTCCCCCTCCTGCCCCGCTTCTGTGCTTCAGAACCATGAGGACGCAGTAATCTTCCTTGATAAGGAAGCTGCAAAGCTTCTTTAAAATTTAATCTGATTTAACGGTTAAGTTTATAAGACCGGCAGTACATATGTATTGCCGGTTTATTTTTATGGATTATCAAAGGTTATTTTGCAAAAACTACCATTGATTAACCTGCCCCGTCTTGTTTTTAAATTTAAATAATGGTAGAATAATTTGTAATATTCTGTTTCACAAGGAGGAACAAATGATGAGTAAAGAAAAGTTTTACATCACAACACCCATTTACTATCCGTCTGCCAATCTGCATATAGGTCACGCTTACTGCTCGGTAATGGCGGATACAGTCGCCAGATATAAGCGAATGCAGGGTTACGATGTAATGTTCCTCACAGGCACCGATGAACACGGACAGAAAATTGAGGAGATTGCAAAGAAAAACGGCGTAACGCCTAAGGAATACGTCGACAAGGTAGTTGCGGGAATCAAAGATCTGTGGACACTTATGAACGTCAGCTATGACCGTTTCATCCGCACAACCGACGATTATCACGTAAAGGCTGTTCAGAAGATTTTCCGAGCTCTCTACGAAAAGGGAGATATTTACAAAGGCGAGTACAAGGGAATGTACTGCACACCCTGCGAATCCTTCTGGACTGAAACTCAGCTTGTTGACGGCAAATGTCCCGACTGCGGACGTGAAGTAAAAGCGGCTTCAGAAGAGGCATATTTCTTCCGCCTTTCAAAGTATCAGGATAAGATTCTCAACCTTCTCGAAGAGCATCCTGAGTTCCTTGAGCCTGCATCACGCCGCAACGAAATGATAAACAATTTCATCCGTCCCGGCCTTGAGGATTTGTGTGTTTCAAGAACCTCTTTCAAATGGGGCGTTCCTGTTGATTTTGACGATAACCACGTGGTATATGTTTGGGTTGACGCTCTTTCAAACTATATCACCGCTCTCGGCTACGGCTCCGATGACACATCACTTTATGAAAAATACTGGCCTGCCGATATCCACCTTGTAGGTAAGGAAATTGTACGTTTCCATACAATCATCTGGCCTGCAATGCTCATGGCTCTTGACCTTCCCCTTCCCAAAAAGGTTCTTGGTCACGGCTGGCTCAACTTTAACGGCGACAAGATGAGCAAATCAAAGGGCAACGTTGTTGACCCCTCCATACTCTGCTCACGTTACGGCGTTGACGCTATCCGTTATTTCCTTTTAAGGGATATCCCCTTCGGCTCTGACGGAAACTTCACAAACGAAGCACTTATTAACCGCATTAACTCCGACCTTGCAAATGACCTTGGAAACCTTGTTTCAAGAACCGAGGCAATGGTTGGAAAATATTTCGGCGGAGTTCTTCCCGAAGACAGAGAAGCCGGAGATTTTGACGATGACCTTATAGCAACTGCTGTTGCAGTAAGAGAAAACGTCGAAAAGCAGATGGAAACTCTCCAGTTCCCCAACGCTCTTTCAGAGATCTGGAAACTTATTTCCAGAACCAACAAATATATCGACGAAACCATGCCTTGGGCTCTTGCAAAGGATGAAAGCAAAAAAGCAAGACTTGGTGCGGTTATGTATAATCTCTGCGAAAGCATCCGCATTATCTCTTCTCTTATTGTTCCCTTCCTTCCCACAACTGCACAGACAATTCAGGAAAGATTTGTATGCGACAAAGCTCTTTTCTCCTACGATAATGCCGCTTCATGGGGACTTCTTCCCGCAGGCACAGAGATTAAGAAGGGCAGCATAATCTTCCCCCGTCTTGACCTTGCAAAGGAACTTGAGGAGCTTGAAAAGCTCACAAAGAAACCCGAACCTGAGAAAAAGGAAATTCCCGGCATTGCTGAGATGATTTCTATTGATGATTTCGGTAAGGTTGATTTGAGAGTTGCAGAAATCAAAGACTGCTTCCCTGTTAAAAAATCAAAGAAGCTGCTCCAGATAACCCTTGATGACGGAACAGGAACTCCCAGAACCGTTGCATCCGGAATTGCCCCCTGGTACAAGCCCGAAGACCTTATAGGTCACAAGGTAATGGTTGTGGCAAACTTAAAGCCCGCAAAGCTCTGCGGAGTTGAAAGCTGCGGAATGATTCTTGCAGCCGACTGCGACGAAAACGATGTAAAGGTAGTCTTTGTGGACGGTATGCCCAACGGAGCAAAAATAAGATAACTTAATTCACAGTATAAATGCCGGCAAAACTGTCGGCATTTATTGATTAACTTAAAAAGGATTATTTCAAATGGAATACATTTTTGACTCTCACGCTCATTATGACGACGAAGCTTTCGATGAAGATCGCTTTGAACTTATTGAATCTCTTAAAGAAAAAGGAGTATGCGGCGTTATAAACTGCGGATGCACTCCCGAAAGCACAGAAACAGCTTTAGCTCTTTCTGAAAAGTTTGATTTTGTCTATTTTGCAAGCGGTATTCATCCGGAGAACATCCCATCCCCCGAAGATGATGAAACAGTTTTCGGCAAAATAAAGGAACTGGCAAAGCATAAAAAATGTGTTGCCATAGGAGAAATCGGCCTCGACTATCACTATGAGGACGGCGCTCCCCGTGAAAGACAGATTGAGTGGTTCGAAAAACAGCTGATTCTTGCAAATGAGCTTTCACTGCCCGTTATAGTCCATGACAGGGACTCCCATGCAGATATTTTAGAGCTCCTGAAGAAACACCGTCCGAAAGGCGTTGTACATTGTTTCAGCGGAAGCCTCGAAATGGCTCAGGAAGTACTGAAAATAGGAATGTACATAGGTCTCGGCGGCGCTGTCACTTTTAAAAACGCCAAAAAGCCTGTACGTGTTGCAGAGGGTATTCCCCTTGACCGATTGCTTCTTGAAACCGACTGTCCCTACATGGCTCCCGTTCCATTCAGAGGCAAAAGGTGCGACTCTTCATTGATAGCTTTCACAGCGGAAAAGATAGCCGAAATCAGAGGCATCACCGCTGATGAAGTTCTGAGAGCCGGAAAAGAAAACGCCGCTGCTCTTTTCGGTATAGAAGCGTAAACTTAAAGCATAAAATTTATCCCCTTGCAGCTGACTGTAAGGGGAATTTTTTAATAAAAAGCCATGTGCAACTGCCGGTTGCTAATATTTCAAAGGATACTTGGTCGACTTTGATATAAATTACTGGTACAATCGGATCAAAGAAAGGGAGTGAGTTTATGACACTCGGACAAAAAATTTTTGAACTGAGAAACAAACAGAAAATGTCACAGGGAGATTTGGCAGAAAAACTCAATGTATCAAGACAGTCAATTTCAAAATGGGAAACTGATGCAAGTGTCCCGGAGCTCGACAAGCTCATCATGCTCAGCGATTTGTTTAACATAACAATGGATGAGCTTGTTAGGGATGAACTCCCCGAAAAAATCGCTGATGAAGCAAAGAAAAGCACAGAAAAAAGCAATCCCGAAACAGTAGTTATAAATAAACAGATGAGCACACAGAAAATAATAGGTTTTATACTCCTTGGTGCGGGAATTATATGTCTGCCGCTGCTCTATCTTATTGGACCTGGAGCACTTATTTTCAGCGCTGCTTTTATGTTTTTCAGTCTCATATGCTTTTTAATCAAAAAACATGCAGGTCTTATTATCGCATGGATACTGACAATTGCTGCGTTAATATTTTTTCCAACCTGTACAAGTGTAAACATTTTCTTTTTTCTCTACTGGAACCTGTATTATGGGATATTTACATTGCAGACATTTGTGGCAGTCTGCCTGTGGATCTGGATTATTTCGCTTATTATTTACACTGTAAAAACCATAAAAAAGAGAAAAACTTAATTCATTTTAAAATCTAATTTTCTTTATTTTAATATTGACATCAAAAAATCACGGTGCTATAATGCCTAAAGTATTCGGTAGGTGAGGCTCCTACAGGGATATGGATTGCTGCCGCGGAATCGTGGAGACACGATGAGAAGGTTTGAACAGGCTGTATCGAAAAACAAGGTACAGCATAACGCAATTTCACCGCCCTGTAAAGCTAAAGCTCAAACGAAGATATAAGAGTTTATGCTCCCGTATGTTCTTACCGAATATACGGGAGTTTTTATTTGCAAAGAAAGAGAGGTGCGCTCGAATGGATAACGGTCATCACCGAAGTTTTATTTTCATAAAGAGAATGATGGTTAACGAAAAATATGCTTTCAGGCGCACTTTGCCTGTAGCTTAGGTTTTGTGCGGCAAAATGAAATTAACCATCGTTTTCGTTCTTTGAAAACGGTGGATTTTTTATGTCCTTTTTCAGAAAACAACGCCATTGCGGCGATTACATAGATATTATTTTTAATAAAAGAGGTGACGGATAATGGACGCAGGAAGTAGTAATGGTATTAAACCGAAAGGGCGAAATTCAGAGAAAAGTAAAGAAGCGGAGTTATCCGTGCATCTTACCATCAGGGAATAAAAGCCCTTTGATTTGTACCGTACTTCCTTTAGCTTATTAAGCAAAAGAATTAAACGGAGGTACTGTAAGATGAAGAAAATAATCAAAAGAAGAATTGCGGCAGATTTTGTCCGCAGAGATGAAATAAAAGCAAAAATGATATTTGCCGCTACCCATGCGGAAAGAGAAGCACTGAAATTTTTAAACGCACTGCCTGAGGGTCTTACAGAGGATTTTGTAGAAGAGTCAAGAGAGAAAAACGGTAAAAACACCGTAACCCACGGCAAAAAAGAGTCTCTTTTCAAAAGAATCTGCGGTGCATTCATAAATCCATTTACCGCTATTTTATTTGTCCTTGCACTGGTTTCAGTTGTGACTGATATAATTTTAGCCGCTCCTGAGGATAAAAACTATGTGACGGTTATAATCATTACAACAATGGTTATGATTTCAGGTCTTCTTCGTTTCATTCAGGAAACACGCAGCGGCAATGCAGCGGCAAATCTTTCAAAAATGATCTGCACAACTGCCTGTGTTGAAAGAGCAGAAACAGGAAAAAAGGAAATCTCAATTGATGATATCGTTGTAGGCGATATAGTTCATCTTTCCGCCGGAGATATGATTCCCGCCGATGTACGTATTTTGTCGGCAAAGGATTTATTTGTAAGTCAGTCGGCACTTACCGGAGAAAGTGAGCCCGTTGAAAAACAGGCAAATGTCTCTTCCGGTTCTGAAGCTCTTACAGAGATTTCAAACCTTGCCTTTATGGGCAGCAATGTAATAAGCGGCAGTGCAAAGGCGGTTGTTGTAGCGGTGGGCAACGATACAATGCTCGGAACCATGGCAAAAGATTTAAGCGTCAAACCGCCGAAAACAACCTTTGAAAAAGGAGTCAATGCGGTTTCCTGGGTACTTATCAGATTCATGCTCGTAATGGTTCCGGTGGTTCTCTTTATAAACGGATTTACCAAGGGAAACTGGCTGGATGCCCTTTTGTTTGCAATATCCGTAGCTGTGGGTCTTACTCCCGAAATGCTGCCAATGATTGTAACCACCAATCTTGCCAAAGGCGCTGTAACAATGGCCAAGAAAAAGGTAATTATCAAAAATCTTAACGCCATACAGAATTTAGGTTCCATTGACATACTGTGCACAGATAAAACAGGCACACTCACTCAGGATAAAGTGGTTTTGGAATACTATCTTGATATAAACGGCAACGAGGATAAAAGAGTGCTTCGCCACGCTTTCCTCAACAGCTATTTTCAGACAGGACTTAAAAATCTCATCGACCTTGCAATTATTTCCCATGAGGATGACCTTGACAGCACCGCACTGAAAACAGAATATACAAAAGTGGATGAAATCCCCTTTGACTTCAATCGCCGCAGAATGAGCGTAGTTGTTGCAGACCGCAGCGGCAAAACACAGCTTATTACAAAAGGCGCTGTTGAAGAAATGCTCAAATGCTGCTCCCATGCAGAGATTGACGGAAAAGTAGTTGCCCTTACAGAGGAGACCCGTACATTTATAACAAGAAAATCCGATGACCTTAACGCAAAGGGCATGCGTGTTATCGCAGTAGCACAAAAAACAAATCCTGCCCCCGTCGGACAGTTCGGTGTAAATGATGAATCCGACATGGTGCTTATCGGCTTCCTTGCATTTCTTGATCCACCTAAAGCCACAACCATGAGCGCAATCAAAGCCCTTAATGACAACGGTGTAGGCGTAAAAATCCTCACAGGTGACAACGAAAAAGTAACGGTAAGTATAGCAAAACAGGTCGGACTTAAAGTAAACGAAATACTTCTCGGCTCAGATCTTGATAACCTCACCGATGAAGAGCTTAGCGAAAAAGCGGAAAACATTACAGTATTCGCAAAGCTCTCCCCTGAGCAGAAAGCAAGGATAGTAAGAATTCTCCGTCAGAACGGCCACAGTGTAGGCTACATGGGCGACGGAATCAACGACGCCGCCGCCATGAAAGCTTCTGATGTAGGTATATCCGTTGATACGGCAGTGGATATTGCAAAAGAATCAGCAGATGTAATACTTCTCGAAAAGGATTTGAATGTTCTTGAGGACGGAATCATAGAGGGCAGAAAGACATATGCCAACATGATTAAATACATTAAAATGACTGCTTCCTCTAACTTTGGAAATATGTTTTCTGTACTGGCAGCAAGCGCATTTCTCCCCTTCCTGCCAATGGCTGCAATCCATCTTATCCTCCTTAACCTTATCTATGACCTTTCCTGCACTGCAATCCCCTGGGATAACGTTGACAAGGAGTTTTTGAAAAAACCACGTAAATGGTCTGCTTCATCAGTGAGCAAATTCATGCTGTGGATAGGACCCACAAGTTCGGTTTTTGATATTACAACATATCTGCTTATGTATTTTGTAATCTGCCCCATGGTAACCGGAGGTCAGCTTTTCCATCAGTTAACTGATCCTGCCGCTCAGGCGCTGTATATCGCAACATTCCAGGCAGGCTGGTTTGTTGAATCCATGTGGAGTCAGACTCTTGTCATTCATATGATAAGAACACCTAAAATCCCCTTTGTACAAAGCCGTGCTTCATTGCCCGTTACACTCCTTACATTTACAGGCATCGCCTTTGTTACGGCTATCCCCTTTACTCCCTTAGGAAATCTTTTAGGTCTTGCTCCTCTTCCCCCTGTCTACTTTGCATGGCTTGCCATTACAATCGCCTGCTATATGTTCCTTGCAACTTTCATGAAGAAAATGTATGTAAGAAAATACGGCGAATTGCTGTAAAGAAAATGCTCAATATTTGAGGCAAAAAAATACAGGCTGATTATTTAAACCATAATCAGCCTGCTTTTTATTCTTATTTGTTAAATTTAATCTTATGCAAACAGTCCGGCAATAACTTCCGGAAGTCCGTAAGAAAGAGATGCTATTATGATACCGGCAATAAATACGCCGGCAGCTATAACGGGGAAAGATTTTTTAATGGGTAAATCCATAAGTGCAGCTACAAGAGCTCCTGTCCAGCCGCCTGTTCCGGGAAGGGGTACGGCAACAAAAGCCAAAAGTCCTAAAACAAGATTGTTTTCCACTTTCTTACTCTTCTTTGCAGCTCTCTCTTCGAGCTTGAGCACGAGACCTTTTAAAATATTGTGCTTTTTCATAAACGCAAAAATACGCTTAATAAGAAGAAGTATAAAGGGAATGGGCAGAATATTTCCTATAAAGCAAATGGCAAATGCGGGAAGCAGCGGAACATTAAGTATGGATGCTGCAATAAGCCCGCCTCTCAGCTCCAAAATCGGCATAAGTGAAATAATAAATATTGTAAGCTCTTCCGGTATAGTATTGCTGAAAAATCCTATAAATTCATTTACTAAAGTTTCTGTCACTTTACCACCTCGTTAAACCTTTCATTAATAAATTTTAAATTCTTTTTTTCTGCATAAAGGCATAAGCCTTTTTGAGAATTGATTTGTCGTTTTCAAATTTCAGAGTCTTCATAGCTTCAGGATAGCTTAGCCATACTGAGTTTTCAATTTCCTCTTCCTGTAAAACAACATCTCTTGTGTCGCTTTTGGCAAGGAAAATTGTCACATTTTTTTCAACTTTTCCCTGAATTGTATAATCTGAACGTGAAGCAAATTCAGGAATAAGTTTTACTTTAAGACCTGTTTCTTCAAAAACTTCTCTAAGGGCAGTTTCTTCAAAGCTTTCACCTTTTTCAATGTGTCCCTTTGGGAATCCCCAGTGAGCGCTGCGTTTATTTTTGATGAGAAGAAAAGTTCTCTCCGCCCCTTTGCCGTTAAACACAACCGCTCCGCATGACCGCTCATAAAGACAATCGAGAGTGTATGTTCCCGGCTTTTCAGCAAAGCTGATAGCCTGCTCTATTTCGTTTACGATAAATCTTTTGCTTTTGGGAGAAACAACGAGAATATCCTCGCCGGATCTGTGATGTACAAGTCCGATTATTCTTCCGTCAAAGCTTTTGACAGGGTGGTCAATCCCCATGATATAAGCCATCATTACTCCGCCCGAGCTTGTGGAAATGCCTTCAACGGCACCGAAATTAAGCCCGTATTTAAAACCTTTTTCGGGGTCGACAGAATGCATGGCTCGGGTTACCCTGACCTTTGCATATTTCCCTAACATTTCATAACCGCTTTCTTTCAGATTCAAAACGTCTTATTTACTGCTTTCATTTTCGGTAGGTAGCAATTAACGTCTTGTGACAATACAGACTTATTATACTAATTTTATCCATTTCTTACAAGTAGTTATCACTTACTTTTGAAATTTATTTACATTCATTTTAAACCATTGTTTTTAGTTTATAAATATGTTATTATTTTTATGTATGCAGAAACTCAAACTGGAGGTCTTTTAAGTTGAAAACTCTCTATATTACCGACCTTGACGGCACGTTTTTGAATCCCCGTGGTGAAGTATCTGCAAAATCAAGAGAACTCATAAATAAAATGATAGATGACGGACTTCTTTTCACTGTCGCAACAGCACGAAGCCGTGTTTCAGCAAACAAAATTTTAGATTCTCTGAACCTTAATATACCAGTAATCCTTATGAACGGAGTTTTTATATTTGACCCGGCAGAGGAAAAATATCTTTCTGCAAATGCAATAAGTGAAGAAAAAGCGCAAGAGGTTATAAAAATCTTTGAAAAGCACAGTGAGACACCGTTTATGTTCTCTTTTTCAAATGGAAACATAGACCTAGAATATACAGCTCTCTCTAACGATGCACAACAGAATTTCTATGAGGAAAGAAAAAATAAATATAAGAAATTCCAAAAGGTATCCGCTTTATCTGCCAAGAGAAAAAATATAGTATATTTCGCAAATTTAGTAAGCTATGAAAATGGCAAACCGCTCTTTGATGAAATTTCAAATCTCAGCGGCGTTTCAGCCGTTTTTTATGAGGATACATATTATGACTGCTGGTATCTTGAAGTTTTCAGTGACAAATCAAGTAAACCCGGCGGCATGGAATTTGTAAAAGAATATACCGGAGCAGAAAGGACAGTGGCTTTCGGCGACAATTTAAATGATATTGCCATGATGAAAGCTGCCGATTACTGCTGCGCTGTTTCAAACGGAAGAAAAGAGGTGCGTGATATAGCGGACAAAACAATAGGAAAAAACAGCGAAGACGCTGTGGCAAAAGAAATTTTCAATATGTTTTACGGAAAACAGCAGTATTAATTTGCCCATTTATTATATTGTAATATATATAGCATTGATGATATAATGTATAGGATGTGCGTTTGCATGTCATTTTTTATGGAACCAAACTTTTCAGAATATTTTTAAGGTTGTGATTAAAATATCAAGATTCGACAGAGCATATATGCGCTCATATAAAATAAATCCTCAGTCAGAAAAGGAATTTTTCGACTGTGTAAATGACATTTATTTTTCAGATGAAGTTCAGGGGCTTGCTCTTTACGAACAGCATCTGGATATAAACAGACTCCAGCACATTACAAGCGTTGCATACTTAAGCTATCTTATCTGCAAAAAAATGGGCTGGGATTTCGTTTCCGCCACAAGAGGAGCGGTTCTCCACGATCTTTTCTATTATGACTGGCATGAAAAGGATGCTTCTCACAGACTTCACGGTTATCGTCATCCCGGTTTCGCCCTTAAAAATGCAGAAGCACTCTGTGGTGACAAACTTAATGATCTTGAAAGAGAAGTTATCCGCCGCCATATGTGGCCCCTCACCCCTACTCCGCCTATGAAGAAAGAAGCATTTGTTGTAAGCATGTGCGATAAATACTGTGCGACAAAAGAACTTATTGTTTCAATGGTGCCAAAACAGGCACAGCGCTTTCACCGTGAAACAGGAATAGTTCCCACACGTCCGAAAGCCTGACAGGAGGTATCATTATGCTTGAGAAAATCGCTTTGGTTGCAATTTACTTTTTCTTTTACAGTGCCCTCGGCTGGCTTGTAGAATCAATATACTGCTCAGTTGCAGCAGGTAAAATAATTAACAGAGGCTTCCTTACAGGTCCCATATGTCCCATTTACGGTACGGGAGCTGTTGTTATGACTCTTGTTCTCACTCCTCTTAAGGAATATCCTGTACTGGTGTTTATTGTAGGTCTTGTAGTTTGCGACATAGTGGAATTTGCCACAAGCTATATTATGGAAAAGCTTTTCCATGCCCGCTGGTGGGACTACTCAAACAAATGGCTCAACATTCAGGGACGCATTTGTTTCCGTCACTCCATGTACTGGGGAATTGCATCGGTTCTCTTCATCTATTTCGTTCACCCGAACATCGGAGAAAAGATTTTTGCAGATATGCCTGCAAAGTACATTTACATAATTCTTGCGGTTATCCTTGTTATTTTTGCCTTTGACCTTGCAAATGCAGTACACAAGGCTATGGACATCAAGGCAATGATGGATAAGCTTAAAAAGCTCAAGGATACAATTACCGCAAAATATGAGGAATCCTCCGAAAACGCTGCCAAGCGCCGTGAACGCCTCAAGCAGCTCACTTCTGAATATAACGACCAGATCACTGAAAACCTTAATTCAATTTCAAATTACTTTAAGCGTGACCACGCTAAAAATGATAAGCACAACCGAATGGTTGATAATTATCCAAACCTTGAAAGCGGTTCAAAGAAACAGCTTGATAAAATCAACAGTCTTATTGACGAAATCAAACGTCTTATTTTTGAAGACGACAGCGAAATGTATTGATATTTACAGTTTAAAAGCGCAGAGTAAAAACTCTGCGCTTTTTTATTTTATTTTGATTTAATTATATCCGTAACCCTGTTTTTTACCGTAACCGTAGCCTGAATATCCGCCGTAACCGGCAGATGAAGAAGTCTTTTCCACATTGTTATATATGCTTCCAAGAATCGGAGTACCGCTGTCCGAAATTGCGGAAACTGCATCCTGAATATGTGAAACAGGCGTTGCATCGTCTCGGACAACCAAAAGTACACTGTCGGAGTATTTGGCGACAATTATACTGTCAGTTACAACATTTACAGGAGCCGTATCTATAATTACATAGTCAAAGCTCTCTTTAAGGCTTCTGAAAATATCTTCCGCCCTCTTTCCTGAAAGGAGCTCCGATGCGTTATCATCGGCTATTCCCGACGCCAAAACATATATGCCATATCTTTTAATGAACCTTACTGCCTCGTTTGCAGAAATTCTGCCCCTTATTATATCGGCAATACTTCGGCTGTCAGGTGTACCGATGCTAAGGGCTTTTGCAACTGCGGGCTTTCGTAAATCAGCGTCTACAAGGAGCACTTTTTTGCCGTTTTGTGCAAGGGTTATAGCCAAATTTACCGCCACGGTTGTCTTTCCTTCGTTTTCACTGGCGCTTGTAATCATAATACTTTTATATCCCTTTTTACCTGCCAGTATCTCTATTTTCGTCCTTATTATCTTATATGATTCTATGAACCCAAAGCCCGTTGACAGATCAGTTATGAGAAGGCTTTTCTTCTTGCCCTTTCGCTTATCCTTTTTGATATGCCCTACCCTGCCGATAACCGAAAGTCCCAGCTCCTGCTGAATATCTCTCTGTGAGCGTATTGTCACTCTCGATAAATCGGAAAAGACAACTATTATCACTGCGGCGACAAGACCTATAAAAAATCCCAGTATGCCAAGTATAACTACATCCGAATTGCTGTCGGGAACGGAGGCGGCAGCAGCACCGCTGAAAATTTCCAGATTTGTATTCTTTACACTTTCAACATAAGGGGCATAGCTTGTCTCAACAGCTCTGGCAATACTGTAGGATGTCTGCGGTGACCCGGTTGTAACGCTCAGTTCCAGTATAAGGGTATCCGCAGGAACCACAATGGAAATATTTGAACGCAGCTCCTTAACGGTATACACTGCACCGGATTTTCTTATTACATCCGAGAGAAATTCATCGCTTGTAAGAATGTATTTGAATGTTGAATTAAGTGTTGAAGATGCCGTAACGTCTCCGCTTGAAACACTGCCTGTGATTTCACCTTCATTTCTGTTGCTGGAAATAAAGACAACCTTTGAAGTATACTCAGGCTTATATGAAACGGCGCCGATTATGGCTCCCGCAGCCGCAAATCCCACAGCCAACACCACAAGGAGCCACCACTTTTTCACAAGCAATCTGAAAAAGCGGAAAATATTTATTTCTATTCCTGTTTTAACCTCATTTTCCAAGGAAAATTCCCCTTTCAGTTTCTTCTCTTAAGGTTTTTACTATTTTGCAAATATGAAAACCACGGCAAAAGCCACGCAATTGTAAGATAAATATGGTCTGTTTTGGAATAAAAAGCTACTGTTCCCACATGAGAAATAAGCATTGCAACTATAAGCGTAAAGGAAAGTATTTTATAAACGTTCTTCTGGAATAATCCTTTAATTGATTTAAATAAAATTACGGGATAAATCCAGTAATATGCCGCAAAGCCGATTATTCCGTAGCTTACAAGCAGCTCTACAAAATTGTTGTGGGTATAGTGTGAGGTTCCGTAATCCTCAGAAAAAAGCTGTATGAAAGCTCCTCCGCCATATCCGGTCAGAGGTCTTGTGAGAAAAATTTCAATTCCCTTTGCCACATAAAGCTCACGCTTTGCAACACTTCCGTCAGGAGTGCTGTCGGAAAAATAATACTGTATTAAATCATTCATTGTCTGACCTATTGTATCCGATAGAAACGGTATGCTTTTAATTGCAGCTATAACCACCACGGGTACAAAAAGACAGATGAGGAGATTCCTCGTAAAATGCTTTCTCCCTGAACTTATGAGAATAACCATTACAGATACTGCCACAAGGGTTATTATTCCCCGCCTTGAGCTCGAAAGTATCACCATAAAGAAAAGAAACAAATAGTAAAGATAATACCTTTTTTCTCCTCCCGTGAAAGCTAAAACAAGGCTGATAATTGCTCCGATTATTTCAATGCCGCAGGTACTATTGCGATTATAGTAAAAGTTTCCAATATCTCCGGCAAACCACTGAGAGACGGGTGTAAAAATCAAAATGGTAACTGCGAGAAAAACTACCGAAAACACCGTAAGATTGAGTATCCGCCGCATTTTGCCGCTGTCGGTTACATAATCGGTGAGAAAATATGCCGTAATCAGATTTTGAAAAAGACGGAAAGCGATATCAAGGGTATCTCCGAGTGACACAGCCCAAAGAACCGACAAAGCCGCCACAATAACGAAAATAAGATTCCACACTGTAAGGGAATTAACTGTTAAAGAACGGGTTCTGAGAATTTTTAAAAAGGAATAATAAGCACCCGCTCCCAGAAAGAAAACATAAAAAATATAATATATTCCTATTCCCCAGCCGGGTATTGTATAAAAGGCGTATCCGCACATATGAAGGAGAAAAGCCGTTTCAAAGACAAGCTCATTTATATCCCGGTCTGTTTTTATAATACCGTTTTTCATTTCAGCTGCCGTTCCTTTCAGAATAATCGCTTTGCAAGCTTAAAATCAAATATCGGAAAGCAGCTTTGAAGCAAAATCGGAATAATTTTTTTCTGCATTATATTTTTCCGCCCACATACTGCGTCCCGCCTCGGACATTCTCTTAATGTCATTTTCGTTAAGGAACATGAAATTCTTAATTTCGCTTATCAGCTCACTGTCGGAAAAATCTTTCGTGATAAGCTTTCCCGTAACTGAGTTTTCCACCACTTCTCCCGTACCTCCGCAGTCAGCAGCAAGAACAGGTATGCCGAAGGATGCCGCTTCCATAATCGAAACAGGCACTCCCTCACTTTCGCTCACGTTTAAAAACAAATCAGGCGGATTACTGAGATAAAAATCATTTACCTTATCATTGGTCATCTGACCTTTAAATTCAAAAGCTGCATTTTTGCCTGAAAGCTTATTCTCCGTATATTTTTCAAGTTTTTGGAGCTTCTTCCCCGAACCGCCTATATGAATCCACTTTATCTCTTTTTCACCACTGTAAAGAGAAAGCGCATCGGCTACCCGCCATACACGTTTGACGGGATTTAATGATGAACAGGTGACTATTGTAAAGCAATCGGTTTTATTGTGACTTACTGCGCCATGGTCTTTAGTACCCAAGGGGGAATAATATATTTTTTCCGCAAAAGGGGGATATTTTTCTTTAAGGTATCTTTCTCCGTCCCTTGAGCAGGTGAAAACCGCATCAAGATTTTTTAAAAGATATTCTCTCTCAGGCAGATATTTAAGGGAATTTCTCTCCTCGTATATATCATAGCCGTGAGCCCTTGAAACTGCCTTTTTTACTTTAACTCCCATTTTAATGAGATGTTCTTTCAGCTTCACCGCAACACTTGCCGGAACAAAAAGCCAATAGCTGTAAATCATGACCTCATCGTATTCTTTAAACTCCTCGGTGGATATGTTTTCCAGCACCTGCTTAAACTGTCTCTCGCTTCTCTTACGGAAATACTCACGGAAAAGCTTTCTTCTGATATCCATTTCGTCGTCCTTTTTTCCAAAAAAGGACATACCAAGCACTGCACCGATTAAATCCCCTGTCCTTTCACGTTTTCTCGAATATTTCCCTGTAATCATCGCCGATACATTTGACGGAATACTTCTGGTTAAAGGAGCATTTTTGTCAGCGTCAAGGGCAAAAATCATGATTTTATCAAAATATCGGCTTACAATATCAATCTCATTTTCAATGAAATATTCTCCACCATTAAAGGGATATGTATTTGTAAGCATAATAAGACAAGCTGACATTTTTGTTCTCCTCTCTCTATAATTTCTATTTTAATTTACCTCGAAAAGCTTTGTTTATTCATAATACAAACTCTTTTTCATCACTTTTAAATCCATTTGGTAAAAATGCAGAATTGTCGCATAATGTTAAAAAAACGTGAATACAGTATTGATTTTGTATTAATTTTCAAATATACTTATTGTATGACTTCGGCGGAAAAATACTGCTGATAATTTTATTGCTAAAGGTCGTGATACATTGGAACTTCTCGAACAGCGAATTATCCGTGACGCCACAGTCATCGGTGACGATATTCTTAAAGTTGATATGTTTTTGAACCATCAGATCGACGTTGATCTGCTCAATGATATGGGCAAAGAATTTTACAGACTCTTCGGAGATATGGGCATTACAAAAATTCTGACAATTGAGGCTTCAGGAATCGGAATAGCCTGTATTGCCGCTCAGTATTTCTCAGTTCCTGTGGTATTCGCCAAAAAAGGAAACCATAAAAATGTTGGCAGCAACGTTTATACATCTGAGGTTTTTTCTTTTACAAAAGGTGTTTCTTACACAATTACCGTTTCTCAGGATTATATTAACCCGGAAGATAACATACTGGTAATAGATGATTTTCTCGCCAACGGTAAGGCAATAATGGGTCTTAAGGATATTATCGATCAGGCAGGCGCTTCCCTTGCGGGAGTCGGCATTGCAATCGAAAAAGGATTCCAGCCCGGCGGAAAAATGATCAGGGATAACGGCATTAAAGTTGAATCCCTTGCTATTGTGGATTCCATGAAGGACGGAAAGGTTCATTTCCGCCGCTGATTTACGTTTTCAATGGACTTGAAGTCCTGTGAATAAACAAAATATGGAGGTAAGAAAAATGTCTAAGTTCAAGAAAATTGTTGCTCTTGTAATGGCTCTTGTACTTGTTTTTGCTCTCGCAGCTTGCGGCGGAAACACTGATACAACTCCCTCAGGCGACGGTACATCAACAGGCGAGAAGCAGCCTATGCCCGCTATCGCTAAGGACGACATCAAAGTCGGCGTTCTCCACATCGGTGATCCCGCAGACGGAGCAGGTTACTCCTATGCTCACGATTCCGGTATTGTAGAGATGCAGAAGAATCTCGGTCTCAGAGATGATCAGATCATCCGCAAGAATAACGTTGCTGATGACAACGATACAGCTATCGAGACAGCTCTCAACGAGCTTATCGAGGCAGGATGCAACATCATCTTTGCAACAAGCTGGGGATACATGGAGAAGGTTAGTGAGGCTGCAACAGCTCATCCCGAAATCATCTTCTCACACTGCTCCGGATATATGTCAAACGACACTAACTTCAACAACTACTTCGGACAGATTTATCAGGCACGTTACCTTGCTGGTATCGTAGCAGGACTTAAGACAAAGTCCAATAAGATCGGTTATGTTGCCGCTCAGGATAACAACAATCCCGAGGTTACAGGCGGTATCGACGCTTTCGCACTTGGCGTTAAGAGCGTTAACCCCGATGCAAAGGTTTATGTAAAGGTTACAAACACATGGTTTGACCTTCAGAGAGAAAAGGCTGCTGCTGTTGCTCTTCTTGACGAGGGCTGCGACGTTATCACACAGCATCAGGATACAACTCAGCCCATGGTTGCCGCTCAGGAGAGAGGCGCTTACGGTATCGGCTACAACTCAGATATGGCTAAGCAGGTTCCGGACGCTGTTCTTACATCTGTTGTATGGCACTGGGGCGTTTACTACACAGCTGCTGTTCAGGCTGCTATTGACGGCACATGGACTGCTGACAACTACTTCAAGGGCATGAACGAAAAGCTTCTTGGCCTCACAGAGCTCACTTCTCTCTGCGCTGAGGGTACACAGGAAAAGGTTGACGAGGCAACTCAGAAGATCCTTTCCGGCGAGCTCAAGGTATTCGCAAGCGAGATTAAGGACAACGAAGGCACAGTAAGAGTTAAGGCTGGAGAAAGCCTTGACGACGCTTACATCGCAGGCCAGATCAACTGGTATGTTGACAACGTTGTTGTTAAATAATCTAAGCTAAATTAACAGCTAATCCACAAGGCTTTCGGGTCCAACCGCCTGAAAGCCTTGTGTAAGTTAAAAATAAGGGATTTTGTGCAAACATTTAAAATTCTTAATAATTAGGAATTTTAAATGCCTGCATAAATTAATTAACATATACAAGAAGGTGGGATTTGTTTGGACGATAAAAAGAATGTACCCTATGCCATTCAGTGCAAGGGAATTACCAAAACATTCGGCCCTGTTGTGGCAAACGACAATATCGAACTTACCGTCAAATCGGGAGAAATACTTGCCCTCCTCGGTGAAAACGGTTCCGGTAAAACTACCCTCATGAACATGCTTTCAGGTATATATCATCCGGATTCAGGTTCAATTTTCGTAAGGGGTCAGGAGGTAAGCATCACCTCCCCCAAGGATTCACAAGACCTTGGAATAGGCATGATACATCAGCACTTCAAGCTCGTTGATGTATTCAGCGCAAAAGACAACATAGTAGCAGGTACAAAGACAGATAAAAGACTCAGCGGTAAGAAGCTTTCCGAAAAAGTCAAGGATATAAGCCGCAAGTACGGTCTTGAAATTGACCCTGACAAAAAGACATACAACATGTCAGTCAGTGAAAAGCAGACTGTTGAAATCTTAAAGGTTCTTTACAGAGGAGCAGACATTCTCATTCTCGACGAGCCTACTGCGGTTCTTACTCCTCAGGAAACTGACAAGCTCTTTGCGATTCTTCGCAACATGAAAGAAAACGGATGCGCCGTTATTATTATTACCCATAAACTCAACGAAGTTATGGCTATAAGCGACCGTGTAACTATCCTGAGAAAAGGAAAGAGCGTTGCAACAGTAAACACAGCTGAAACCAATGTTCAGGAGCTTACTGAGCTTATGGTAGGCAGAAAGGTAAGCCTCGAAATAGACAGACCCGAAGTTGAGCAGACAGAGAATCTCTTTGAAGTTCACCACCTTATGGTTAAAAACGATGAGGGCTACTATGCTCTTAATGACGTTTCCTTTAACCTTAACGGCGGAGAAATTTTGGGCGTTGCAGGCGTTGCAGGCAGCGGACAGAAAGAGCTTTGCGAAGCTATTGCAGGTCTTATTCCGGCGGACAAGGGTGCTGTTCTCTATAAGAAAGAAAACATCATAGGAAAATCCCCTGCCGAAATTATCAAAATGGGCATAAGCATGAGCTTTATCCCTGAGGACAGACTGGGAATGGGTCTTGTAGCATCCATGGGTATGACTGAAAACATGATGCTTAAAACCTACAAGAATACAAAATCTCCCTTTGTCGATAAAAAGCCCTCAAGAGAACTGGCTCTCAAGCTCATCGACCAGCTTGAAATCGCCACTCCCGGAGTCAACACTCCAGTTTCACGTCTTTCCGGCGGTAACGTTCAGAAAGTTCTTCTGGGACGTGAAATTGAATCAAACCCCAATCTTCTCATAACGGCTTATCCCGTAAGAGGTCTTGATATCAACTCCTCCTACACAATATATCATCTTCTCAATGAGCAGAAAAAGAAAGGCGTTGCAGTGCTTTATATAGGCGAAGATCTGGACGTACTTCTTGAACTGTGCGACAGAATCATGGTTCTCTGCCACGGAGAAATTACCGGTATCGTAAAATCCGATGAGGTCACAAAAGAAGAAATCGGACTTATGATGGCAGGAGAAAAGAAAGCAGGAAAGGACGGTGCAACGGAATGAACATCGTAAAGACAAAAAGCCACGAGCCTCTTATACGAGTGGTCAAAAAACCTGAATTGCCCACTTCTAAAGCGGTTATTCTGAGAATTGCATCCTTTGTACTGGCCATTGCCGTCGGCGGACTTTTCATTCTTGCAATCGGCCACAATCCCTTTGAAGTTTATAAAGAAATGGTAATGGGCTGCTTCCGCAGCAAAATCGCTCTCCAGGGAACAGTTAAAATCATAGTTCCTCTGCTTATCACTTCACTGGGCGTCACTCTCGCTTACAAAATGAAGTTCTGGAACATCGGCGCTGAGGGACAGATGCTTATGGGCGGTATTTTCGCCTCCTACTTCGCACTTTTCCAGAGCAACATGCCTCACTGGGCTCTTTTGATTGTGTCCTTCCTTGCCGGATGCATAGGCGGCGCAATCTGGGGAATTATTCCCGCATTCTTCAAAGTCAAGTTTGGCACAAACGAAACTCTTTTCACTTTGATGCTTAACTATATCGCACTTTATATCATCGATTTTCTCCGCCACGAAACATGGCGCGATCCCGGCGCAAGAGGCTTCCCCAAAATCGCCTCCTTTGCTCCCAATGCAAGAATCGGTGCTGTATTTGACCTTCAAGGCGGCTGGGTAATTGCCCTCATTATGGTTGTAGCTGTTTTTGTTCTTCTTAAATATACAAAGTTCGGCTATGAAATCAGCGTTGTAGGTGAAAGCCAGCCCACTGCAAGATATGCAGGCATGAACGTCAAAAAGGTTGTTATACTTACAATGGCTCTCAGCGGCGCAATCTGCGGCAGCGCAGGTATGATAAAAGCAATGGGCAGTGACTACACCCTTACTCTCGGCCTTGCCGACGGCGTAGGATTTACTGCAATCATCGTCGCATGGCTCGGTCAGCTTAATCCCTTTATCATTCTCCTTATCACCCTTTTCTTCAGCATCATTGAAAAGGGCAGCGGCGTTATTCAGTCCACCTTTAACATATCGGTATTTACCTCCGACGTTTTACAGGGAATCATCCTTTTCTTCATAATCGCAAGTGAATTCTTTACAAGATATTCTTTCGCTTTCAAAAAAGGAGGTAAAAGCAAATGACAATGTTTATTAACTTTCTCTATGCTGCAATAACCTCCGGTACTCCCCTTATGTTCGGTACCTTAGGCGAAATCATCACTGAAAAAGCAGGTAACCTGAACCTTGGTGTTGAAGGTATGATGGCAATCGGCGCAATTGCCGGTTTCTATGTTGGTTACACTACAAACAGCGTTGTTCTGGCTGTTATCGCATCTTTTGTGGCCGGTATCTTTGCCGCCCTCATCTATGCGTTCCTTACTGTTACACTTAAAGCAAACCAGAACGTTACCGGTCTTACCCTTACAATTTTCGGCATAGGCCTTTCAAACTTCCTCGGTGACTATATAAGAACTGCTGCCGGAGAAACAACTCTCCAGCTTTCAACAGAATTTACAGCAAAACTGGCAACCTACAAAATCCCGCTCTTAGGTGATATCCCCTATATCGGACATCTTTTCTTTGACCATAACCCCTTTGTTTACTTCGGCGTTGTGCTCTGCGTAATAGCTGGTATTTATGTTAAGTACACAAGAGCAGGTCTTAATATGCGTGCAGTAGGTGAAAATCCGGCGGCAGCAGATGCAGCAGGTATTAACATCAACTTTGTAAAGTATTTCAATATACTTTTAGGCGGCGGAATCTGCGGTATAGGCGGCGCTTATATCTCACTGGTTCTCTGCGGCGGCGTTTGGACACAGAGCTGCGTTGACGGTCTCGGATGGATCGCAGTTGCTCTCGTTATCTTCGCAAACTGGAATCCCTTTGCATGTATCCTCGGCTCTTTCGTATTCGGCGCATTCCGTGTACTTAAGTTCTATGTACCCAAAGAGATCATCAATATCCCCGACGCAATATTTGATATGCTCCCCTTCCTTATCACAGCGATTGTTCTTGTTATTACCTCAATCCGCAAGAGTAAGGAAAGAAGCCAGCCCGCAGGCTGCGGAGTAAACTATTTCAGAGAAGAAAGATAAACTGAAATAAAACTCAAGATCACAAAAACTCCTTTCGGAACAATAAGTTCTGAAAGGAGTTTTTTTATACCTAATTTTGAATTTGTATTCGAAATTTGCGAAAAATATAATTTTTTGTCCAAATTTAGTGAAATGAATCGTTATTATTATTGACAGTAATTTTTTAAGAAAGGTGAGAAGTTTGAAAAAATTGAGTAAACCTATGAAAATCATTTTATCATTATTTGCAGTAATTTTTGTTATATTTATTGCAATCCAGTTTATCTGGCCTGTAAGGGTTTCTTTTGACAGCGAAAAAACAAAGCAGTATTATGAGGAAGCTGAGAATTTAGAGTACAGCTGCAAAATGTTAAAAGAACATGGAGACCTATACGAAGAGCTTTTATCAGATTATCCTTTTGAATTCAGCGATGACGAAGAATACAGAACAATTTTTGTGTATTTCAACGTTAAAAATTACTATCTTGGATTTATAGAAAACCCTGAAATCAAAGTCAGGAACCTTCCGAGAGATAACAGCGATTTCGTGATGAGGTCAAACAGCGTCGCAGGAGAAACTTTTAAGCTCGGTGCTGATTTTTACGTACCTCTCAGAATTACAGTAAAAACCGATGGACTTACAAACGAAGAGATTGAGGAAAAAATTAAAAACCTCGATTTGGAGCTTGAATACAGCAGAAGATACTTAAGTTTACCTCCAAAAACCTTTAAAGTAACTATTCCTGATGATTTTGAATTGCCCTCGGAAATAAGAAAAGAATAAAATGCGAAATCCCCGTACAGTTTTAGCTGTACGGGGATTCACTGTTTTTAGCAGATAAAATAGGAATTTATGATATCTTATCAACGCCACTTGGTGTGAGGCTTGGATGCATACTCAGCCTGCTCAGACTTTTTTAAGTTCAACCTTTGTCTGTCCGTTATCCTCAGTAAAAATGAACTGAACAGATATTTTTTTATCGCTGCCTTTTGGGGTGTAATCTTTCATTATGAATCCGTCATCTGTCATCTCAAGTTCATAGGGCAAATCCTCATAGAATTTCATAAACTCTTCCTTTGAAGCTATAAGGGTATGTATCTGAGTGCTGCCAATCCAGGGACCGCTCATATGCATGGGAAATGGCACATTATAACCGTTACAGACAGCTTTCATGGGTACAAAATAAATTTGCTTATCATAGCTGCCCTCTATTTCCTCTGTTGAAACTCCGTCAGTAAATATGAATAAATGCCCAACCGTAATACCGTTAGCCTCTTCCAGAGCCTTTTTATTTTCTTCCGGCAAAATGCTGGCAATCCTCATCATTATTGTTTTACCCTCAGAGTCGGTAAAAAGCACCCTGTCTGTACCTGCTGATTCACATTTAAGGTCGGGATTTTCCGCCTTTACTTTTTCAACTATCTCTGAAAAAGGCAAGTTGCTGACAAAGGAATTGATATTATCACGATCACCGTATCCCGGCAAATTAGAAAGATCAAGAGTAATATTTCTCGGAACTTCTACAAATACATAGGTTCCGTCCCAGCTTTCAGCGCCGAATTTTTTGGTTTTGGCATAAATGGGATTATAACAGGAGCAAAGGAACACAGTTGATAAAATCAAAATCGCCGCCGTAAGAGCCGATAGATATTTTTTCATAGTGATACCTCCCTGTATTTTAATTTTGATTACAAAATCAATAATCGAATTGTCTTCCTATGAAACTGTGTATTTCAAACAGTCCGTTTAAACTTTTTTAAGCTCAACCTTTGTCTGTCCGTTTTCTTCCGTAAAAATAAACTGAACAGATATTTTTTTATCGCTGCCTTTTGGGGTGTAATCTTTCATTATGAATCCGTCATCTGTCATCTCAAGTTCATAGGGCAAATCCTCATAGAATTTCATAAACTCTTCCTTTGAAGCTATAAGGGTATGTATCTGGGTGCTGCCAATCCACGGACCGCTCATATGCATTGGGAACGGTACTTTATAACCATAGCAAATAGCTTTCATGGGTACAAAATTAATCTGTTTTCCGTCCCTGCCTTCTATCCCCTCAGTAGAAATTCCATCGGTAAGGATTAACGAGTCATCAGCCGCTAAAAAAATTCCTTCTGTATATAGGGGAAGTTTTTCTCCGTCGCTGTCAGGATGAATATACAAAATCCTCATCATTATGGTTTTACCTTCGGAGTCAGTAAGAAGCACTCTGTCAGTACCTGTCCATTCGCATTTGAGGTCAGGGTTTTCTGCTTTTACCTTTTCAACTATTTCTGAAAAAGGCAAGTCACTGAGAAAGGATGTAATACCATTCTGGTCACCGTATCCCGGCAAATTAGAAATGTTAAGAGTGATATTTCTGGGGACTTTTACAAGCACAGTTGTTCCATCCCAGCTGTCAGCAGCAAAAGTTTTTGTTTTGGCATAAATGGGATTATAGCAGGAGCAAAGGAACACAGTTGATAAAATCAAAATCGCCGCCATAAGAGCCGATAGATACTTTTTCATAATGACACCTCCTGACTACAGTGTGGATTTATAAAAGCACAGTTACTTTTTGCTTTTCCCTGACGCAAAGCCCACAGCGGCAAATAGGGCAGCCACGGCAGATAAAATACCCGTAACGATATCTCCACCTGCTAAGCTGTATATTCCGAAAAACAGGCTGCATAAAAGGACAATTACGAAGCTCCAGATTTTCACAAGCTTATCCTCAGATGTGGAAATAACCTGTCCTGATACCGCGCCGAATATTAAAAGCAGAATGATCAGAGCATGGAGTAAATCTCCCTTTACCAGAAAAATCAGAAAGAGCACTGCTGAAATCGTGCAGGAAACAAGAACGCCTGGTTTTTCACCTTTTCTCACCCCTATAAATTTAAATATATTTTCAGTTTTCGGTTTTATTGGAACAATGAACAGATATAAGTCACCACTGCTCTCCTATATACTATAACGAAATAAAATCAGCATTTGTGACAATTATTTAAAAATTTTATATATGTTTTTATTATTTATAGCTATCTATGCATAAAAAACTTCCGACTGCATAATACAATCGGAAGTTTTTCTTTATTCATATTCTAATTTAAATAAACTTAAATTAATATGCCTTGCCCCAGTAGAGCATCTTATCAGCAGGCTTTCCGCAGCATACGCATACATCGGAGAACTTATCCTGCTCGAAAGGCATACATCTTGATGTAACACCTGCAACCTCTTTGAGCTTCTCTTCACAGGCAAGATCGCCGCACCACATAGCTCTTATAAAGCCGGGTTTATTTTCGGCAATATCTTTCATCTCATCAAGATTCTTTGCGGTGTATGTCATCTCCTCACGGCGCTTGAGAGCCTTTTCATAAAGTCCGTCACGGACAGCCTGAAGAAGCTCGGGAATACGTGTTTCAAGCTCATCAAGGGATACGAAAATCTTTTCTCTGTTATCTCTGCGTACAATTACGCACTGATTCTTTTCGATGTCCTTGGGACCGATTTCAAGACGGAGCGGAACGCCCTTCATCTCATATTCAGCAAACTTCCAGCCTGCTGAATTGTCGCTTGTATCAGCCTTTACACGGCATACCTTTGAAAGTCTCTCTTTGAGCTCCTCGGCCTTTTCAAGAACACCCTCTTTATGCATTGCAATAGGTACAATGATAACCTGAGTGGGAGCTACTGCGGGAGGAAGAACAAGTCCGTTGTCGTCACCGTGAGTCATGATAATAGCGCCGATTATACGGCTTGACATACCCCATGAGGTCTGATGAGGATACTGAGGCTTATTGTCACGGCCTGTAAACTGAATACCGAAAGCCTTTGCGAATCCGTCACCGAAATAGTGGCTTGTACCGCTCTGGAGAGCCTTACCATCATGCATAAGTGCCTCAATAGTATAAGTAGCCTCTGCACCGGCAAACTTCTCTTTATCGGTCTTTACGCCCTTTATAACGGGTATTGCAAGGCACTTCTCGGCAAAGTCAGCATATACGTTCAGCATACGCTCAGTCTCTTCAAGAGCCTCCTGTGCAGTCTCATGCATTGTGTGTCCTTCCTGCCAGAAGAACTCCATTGTACGAAGGAAAGGTCTTGTGGTCTTTTCCCAGCGGACAACTGAACACCACTGGTTATAGAGCTTGGGAAGATCACGGTATGAGTGAATGACCTGTGCATAGTGGTCGCAGAAAAGAGTCTCGGAAGTAGGTCTTACGCAAAGACGCTCAGCAAGTTTCTCCTCTCCGCCGTGAGTTACCCATGCAACCTCGGGAGCAAAGCCCTCAACGTGATCCTTCTCCTTCTGAAGAAGACTTTCGGGAATAAACATGGGCATCATTACGTTTTCATGTCCTAAACGCTTGAATTCAGCGTCAAGAGTATCTCTTATATTCTCCCAGAGAGCAGTTCCGTATGGGCGGATTACCATACATCCCCTTACTCCTGAGTATGAGGCAAGCTCTGCCTTTTTAACAACATCGGTATACCATTTAGCAAAATCAACATCCATGGATGTAATTTCTTCTACCATTTTTTTCTGGTCTGCCATTTTTTTCCGCCTTTCTTTCTGCAAAAACGCATCAAATCGAATTATACCGTTTAATTATATCCTTAATCGCTTTGTTTTTCAAGGAATAATATCAAATTTATCCCCGAAAAAAAAACTAAACCGCACCCACAAAGGTGCGGCAGGGCATATATATTATGTTACGCCGTTACTCAGATGTTTTCTTCAACAAACTTTACAATATCTCCGACGGTTTTAACGTTCTCAATAACCTCATCGGGAACTTCAATTTCAAACTCGTCTTCAATTGACATGACAATATCGACAACATCGAGGCTGTCGGCGCCAAGATCTTCCATCACCAAAGATTCCATTGTAACTGTATCTGCGTTCTGCTCAAGCTGCTCGCAGAGGATGTCTCTGACTTTCTCAAATACCATATTTACATCTCCTTCACTCAAAATTTTCGGTTTTTCTGCATTTTATAGTTTTATCGCAGTGGACAACCGCCCTTTGCTGTGCTAAACTTTTTTCTGGCAGAAGACCAATCTTTACAATAGAGATAGTAGTAATATTTTTACTCTTTGTCAAGTATATTTTAGAATTTTTTCTTTTAAGGTGATATTATGCGTTTTGCGGTTATAGGACATCCCATAGGACACACCATGTCCCCATTCATTCACAAGCGTCTTTTTGAAATTTCAGGAGTGGAAGCAGAATATTCTGTTATGGATATTGCTCCTGAAAACTTCCCATCAGAGTTTAAAAACATCAAGGATTTAAAGGGCTGCAATCTTACAATTCCCCATAAATCAGCGGTAATTCCCCTTCTCGACGAGCTTCACCCATGGGCAAAGCTTTTCGGCGCAGTCAATACCGTTAAATTCGGTGAAAAGAATATGGGCTACAACACCGACTGCATAGGCTTTACAAAGGCTCTCGAAACGGAAAACATCCCTATTTCAGGAAAAGTACTGCTGTGCGGCAACGGCGGAGCTGCAAGAATGATGGCTTTTGTTTGCGCAGAAAAGGGATGTAATCTCACATTTTCAGTAAGGGAAAGCGGCACAGAAAAAGCTGAAAAAATAAAGGAAGAAATCCGTGCAGCTTTTAAAGAAGCTAAGGTTTCAGTCTCGCTTTCGGAAAATGTAACGGGAGATTTTGATCTGCTTTTAAATGCCACTCCCTGCGGAATGTTCCCGAAGATTGACGCCATGCCCGTAAGTGAAAAGGTACTGTCAAAATGTCAGAACGTATTCGACTGCATATATAATCCCAACGAAACAAAGCTTTTAAAAAAGGCTAAAGCAAACGGCTCTAAAACAGCTCACGGAATGCCAATGCTTCTATGGCAGGCTGCTGCGGCTCAGGAAATCTGGAACGATGTTAAATTTTCAGAAGATGACGTAAACTCTCTTACGGAAGAAGCAGTAAGAGAAATGGAAAGGATTTTCAGATGAACATTTATCTTTGCGGATTTATGGGGTGCGGAAAAAGCACCGTAGGAAAAATTCTCGCTAAAAAGCTTTCAATGGAATTTATCGATATGGATACTGCCATAGAAGATTTTTACAAAATGACAATTCCGGAAATATTTTCTTCTTACGGAGAAGAGGGGTTCAGAGAGAGAGAAACGGAAATCTGCCGGATGCTTTCAGAAAAGGATTCCCTTATAGTTGCCTGCGGCGGCGGAGCTGTGCTCCGAAAGGAAAATGTGGAAATTATCAAAAAGAGCGGTACAATTATCTTTCTGAAAGTACCAGAAGAAAACCTTATTAACCGCCTAAGGAATGATCCGACTCCGAGACCTGTTATCCAAAACAAATCCGATGAAGATATTCTGGAGATATACACAGGACGGCTTCCCAAATACCTTGAAGCGGCGGAGAAAATTGTAGATTGCTGCGAAAATCCTGAGGAAAACGCAGAGCGCATTTTGGATGCAGTTAAAGAAAAATTATGATTTTCATATTGCAAAAAACTATTGACAGGGTGAAAAAAAGGTATTATATTAAACACAATAAAAGTATATTCGGGAGATTTAGCCATGACTGTTTCGTGTGCAAAAAAGAATTATTTCTTTTACTTTACACTCAGCTTCTTTTTTAGCTGGGGCTTTTTTGCTGCGAAAAAATATGCTGTGAGTTAAACTTTCGTAATATGCCAAAATAAAAGGACATTTAACGAGGCTCATAGCATTGAGCCTCGTTTTTTGTTTGACCTTTAACTTTAAGGAGGAATAAAAAATGATTATTGTACTTAAATCAGGAGTTACAGAAAAGCAGATAAAGGATTTTTCAGAGGAACTTTCAGTTCACGGCGTATCCGTCAACACATGGAGAGGAACTCAGTCCACAGTTCTCGGACTTATCGGTGATACAGCATCTATTGATATAGATTATGTTCAGGCGCAGAATATTGTTGAAAGCGTTAAAAGAGTTCAGGAGCCCTACAAAAAGGCAAACAGAAAATTTCATCCCGACGACACTGTAATAAAAGTCGGCGATACTCAGATAGGCGGCGGAAACCTTACAATAATGGCTGGTCCCTGCTCCGTTGAAAGCGTACCTCAGATGCACGAAGTCGCTCAGAGAGTAAAGGCAGCAGGAGCAACATTCCTCAGAGGCGGCGCATTCAAGCCCCGCACCTCCCCCTACTCTTTCCAGGGACTCCGTGATGAAGGACTCAAAATGATGCTTGAAGCCAAAAAGGAAACAGGACTTCCCATCGTCACCGAGATTATGAGCGCAGAGCATATCCCGCTTTTCGAGGACGTTGACGTCATTCAGGTAGGCGCAAGAAATATGCAGAACTTCGAGCTTCTCAAAGAGCTTGGAAAGCTTGATAAACCTATTCTCCTCAAAAGAGGTCTTGCAAACACAATTGAAGAAACTCTCATGAGTGCAGAATACATTATGAGCGGCGGAAACGAAAAGGTTATCCTTTGCGAAAGAGGTATCCGTACCTTTGAAACATACACAAGAAACACCCTCGATATTTCCGCAATTCCCGCTTTCAAGCGTCTTTCACATCTTCCCGTAATTATCGACCCCAGCCATGCGGCAGGTATCCCGTGGATGGTTGAGCCTCTCGCTCTTGCAGCCGTCGCAGCAGGCGCAGACGGACTTATGATAGAAGTTCACAACAATCCTAAAAAAGCCCTTTCAGACGGCGCTCAGTCCCTTACACCGGATCAGTTCGATGAAATCGCAGCAAAGGCCCTTAACCTTGCAAAATCTATGGGCAGAAACGTTTGAGAAAAGGGAAAAGTATGGAAAGAATAAGAGTTAATACAGGAAGAAAATATGATATTTTCATTGAGAGAAGCATCCTCTCCTCCTGCGGTCAGATAGTGAAAAGCGTTACAAAAGCCAGTACCGCTGCAATTGTAACTGACAGTAATGTCGCTCCACTTTATCTTCAAAAGGTAAAAGAATCACTTGAAAAAGAGGGATTCAAAACTGTTTCATTTGTTTTTCCGGCAGGAGAAACAAATAAGACAATCGCTACCGTTACTGATATTCTCAATTTCTTTGCGGAAAATTCCATGACCCGCTCTGACATCGCAGTAGCCCTCGGCGGTGGAGTTACGGGAGATCTTACAGGCTTTGCCGCCGCAATCTATATGAGAGGCATTGAATTTGTACAGATTCCCACATCCCTCCTCGCTCAGATCGACTCGTCCGTAGGCGGAAAAACAGGAGCAGATCTGCCCTCAGGCAAAAACCTGTGCGGAGCTTTTCATCAGCCGTCAGCGGTTATAATTGATCCGGAAGTGCTTAAAACTCTGCCCACAAAGTTTTTCTCCGACGGAATGGCTGAGGCTATAAAGTACGGCTGCATCGGAGACGCTGAACTTTTTGAAAAAATCGCAGAAGGCATAGACACAGAAAATGCTGATTCAATGATTTACAGATGCGTCGATATTAAAAGAGAGATAGTCGAACACGACGAAAAGGAAAAAGGAGAGCGTATGCTCCTGAATTTTGGCCATACATTAGGTCATTCCGCTGAAAAGCTCAGTAACTTTACACTTACCCACGGTGAAGGTGTGGGAATAGGAATGTACATTATGGCAAAGGCGGGAGAAAAACAAGGCGTTACCGAAAAAGGAAGCAGCGAAAAAATAGCAGAGCTTCTTAAAAAATACTCTCTTCCCCTGTCCTGTGACATAAGTCTTCAAGACCTTTGCTCAGGCGCACTTACAGATAAGAAAAGATCGGGAAACAATATAAACATTGTTCTCCTTAATAAAATCGGCTCAGCATTTACAAAGAAGCTTCCCGTAGAAGAGCTTTATGATTTTGTCAGATAAACGGTGAAAATATATGAAAGAAGCTATAATTTATCCATCCGTCCTTAACGGAGAGGTGACTGTACCGCCCTCAAAAAGCGTTCTCCACAGAGCTATAATATGTGCAATGCTTGCAAAGGGAAAAAGTGTTATAAAAAACGCCGCATTTTCAAAGGATATCACTGCCACAATCAACGCCGCAAAAGCCATGGGTGCTGATATAACCTTTGACGGAGAAACGATAACTGTAAACGGAGGAACCTTTACAGAGAAAAAAGCTGATATAAACTGCTTTGAATCAGGTTCAACTCTCCGTTTTATGGTTCCCGTTGCCGCAGCTCTGGGAATAGATGCACTTTTTACCGGCGAAGGACGGCTTCCCCAAAGACCAATAAAGGAACTCACTGAGATAATCTCCTCAGGTGGAGTTAAATGCAGCGGAGACGCCCTTCCCCTCGAAATAAACGGAAAACTCATTGCAGGTGAATATAAAATCAGAGGAGACATAAGCTCTCAGTATATTACAGGACTTCTTCTCTCCCTCCCCCTTTGTGACGGCGACAGTAAAGTAGAACTACTTACCCCGCTCCAGTCAAAGGGATATGTGGATATCACCATAGGCGTTATGGAAGATTTCGGCGTTAAAGTCACTCCTACGGAAAACGGCTGGATTATCAAAGGCAATCAGGTTTACACACCCCGTGAATTCACTGCTGAAGGCGACTGGTCTCAGGCGGCGTTTTTCCTTACAGCAGCTGCACTGAATAAAGAAAGTGACATTACCATTAAAGGATTGAATCCTCTTTCAAAACAAGGCGACAGAGAAATTTTTGACATTTTAGACCGTTTCGGTGCAGATATAAAGTGGAATAACGGAAAAGTGATATGTAAAGGCAATGAACTTAACAGCCTTAAAATAGACGCTTCTCAGATACCGGATCTTGTGCCGATTTTAGGAGTTTTAATAGCTTTTTCTAAAAAACAAGGAGAAATCTTCGGAGCAGAGAGATTGCGCATTAAGGAAAGTGATCGCCTTTACACCCTGTGCGACGGACTTTTAAAGCTGGGCTTTAAGGTTCATGAAACTGACGGCGGAATAATTTTCAGTTCCGGTTCTCACGGTACAGGCGAATGTAAAATAAAAGGATATAATGACCACAGAATTGTAATGGCAATGTCTGTTGCAGCTCTGTATTACGGTTATAAAGTTACCATAGACGATGCACAGAGCATCGAAAAATCATATCCTCGTTTCTTTGAGGATTACAACTCACTGGGAGGAAAAGCAGATGTCGTCAATATACGGTGAAAAACTCAAAATATCCGTTTTCGGAGAAAGTCACGGCGCAGGAATAGGCGTTGTAATAGACGGTATTCTTCCCGGAGCCGAAATAGACCTTGAAGAGGTTCAGTTTCAGATGTCAAGACGCAGTCCCGGAGGCGTTGAAGGCTCCACAAAGCGTAATGAAGCCGATGAATTTGAAATACTCTCCGGTATGCTTGAAAACAGAACCACTGGCGCTCCTTTATGTGCCTTTATACGCAACACAAATACCCGCTCCGGAGATTACGGAAATATTGCACTGCTCCCCCGTCCCTCCCATGCTGATTATACAGGCCATGTAAGGTATAATGGCTTTAACGACATAAGAGGCGGAGGTCATTTTTCGGGCAGACTTACAGCTCCCATAGTCTTTGCAGGCAGCGTTTGCAGACAGATTTTAGAGAAAAAAGGCATAATGTTAGGAGCTCATATTTACAGTGTAGGTTCTGTAAAGGATACTCCCTTTACAGATTGTGAAGTCCCTGCAGAGCTTTTAAAGAGCCTTACAAGGGAAAGATTCTGCACAATAGATAAAGAAGCCGCCGAAAAAATGAAAGTAGAAATCGAAAGAGCAAGACTTCAGGCTGACAGCATAGGCGGAATTGTAGAATGTGCCATAACAGAACTTCCCGCCGGAATAGGTTCACCGATGTTTGAAACAGTTGAGGGACGTTTGGCTTCAATGATGTTTTCAGTTCCCGCCGTAAAGGGAATAGAATTCGGCAAAGGCTTTGAAATTTCCAAAATGCTAGGCTCTCAGGCAAACGATCCGTTCTTCTACGATGAAAACGGCGAAGTTAAGACAAAAACCAATAACAACGGCGGAATTTTAGGCGGCATCACTACGGGCATGCCACTGATTTTCAGAACTGCCATAAAGCCCACTTCATCCATAGGCAAAGAGCAGGACACAATAAACTTATCGGAAAAGAAAAACGACAAACTCATAATAAAAGGACGCCATGACAGCTGCATTGCAGTGCGTGCCGTTCCGGTTATTGAGGCTGCCGCCGCAGTTGCTATAACCGATATACTTTTAAGCGAAGGATTTTTTTCATAAAGAGAGGATTAACAAATGGGTTATTTAGACGAGGTCAGAAAAGAGATTGACGAAATAGACGAAAAGCTGCTTCCATTGATTATTAAGCGTATGGACGCTGCAGAAAAGGTAGCGGCCATTAAAAAGGAGCACAATATCCCTGTACTCAACTCCCAGAGAGAAGAAGAAATACTTAAAGAAATGAGCGAGAAGGGCGGAGAATATGCTTCAGCTGTAAAAATTGCCTATTCAACTTTTATGGATATAAGCAGAGCCTTACAGCACGAAATTTTAGGCTCAGGTGAAGCTCTCAGAAAGGAAATCACCGCAGGCTGCTCTGAAAAGGGAGCGGAAAATCCCAGAGTAATCTGTCAGGGCACTGAGGGAGCTTATTCCGCTAAGGCAGCAGAAATGTTTTTCGGCGACGCTTCCGAGTATGACCGCTTTTTCTGCAAGAGCTTTGAAGAAATCTTCTCTTCCGTCGCTTCGGGAGAAGCTGATTTCGGAGTTGTACCAGTTGAAAACTCCACAGCCGGCTCTGTACATGAAAATTTTGACCTTATAATGAAATACAGGCTCTATATTGCAGGATCCGTAGATCTGCCCGTATGCCACTGTCTGTGTGCAGCCGAAGGAGCAGAGCTTGACACAATAAGCGATGTTATCTCACATCCACAGGGACTCATGCAGTGCAAGGAATTTACCGAAAGCCACGGCTTTAATACAATTAGCGCAGAAAACACCGCTTTCGCAGCTGAGAGAGTATCCCAAAGCGGAAGAACAGCGCCGCTTGCGGCCACCCATCGGGCGTGAGCCGATCTGAAAAGTGCCACATCCGATCATCACACCAATCTGTGTCTTTAGGAGGGCAAACTATGTCAGACAAACACGCAACTCTGGAAAATCGCGACGGTTTTCAAAGCAAATGGGGCTTTATTCTGGCCTGCATTGGCTCTGCCGTTGGTATGGGTAATATTTGGCGCTTCCCCATCATGGTGCAGCAGTTCGGGGGCATGACGTTCCTGATCCCCTACTTCCTGTTCGTACTTCTGATCGGTTCCACCGGTATCATTGAGGAATTCGCACTGGGCCGTTGGGCACAGGGCGGCCCCGTGATCTCCTTCGGCAAGGCTACCGAGGAACGCACCGGTAATAAGCGGCTGGGCGAGGCCATCGGCGCACTCCCCATCGTCGGCTCTATGATGCTGGCCATTGGCTACACCGTGGTCATGAGCTGGATCTTCAAGTACTGCTGGATGGGTATTTCCGGCAGCCTGTACGCTATGGGCACCGATATGGCGACCATCGGCGGCACCTTCGGCGGCACCGCTCCCGAGGCAGAGACTCTGGGCGAGGCCCTGAGCATGATGTTCGGCAATGGCATCTTCGGCATCGGCAACGGCGTATGGCTGATCGTGGGTCTGGTGGCCTCTTTGGCCATCATGGCATTCGGCGTGGGCAACGGCATTGAAAAGGCCAATAAGGTCATGATGCCCGCTCTGTTCTTCCTGTTTGTGATCCTGGGCATCTATATCTGCACTCTGCCCGGCGCCAGCGAGGGCTACAAGTACATCTTCACCCTCAAGCCCGAGGGCCTGCTGAATCCTCAGGTCTGGGTCTTCGCATTCGGTCAGGCGTTCTTCTCCCTGTCTGTGGCGGGCAACGGCTCCGTGATCTACGGCTCCTATCTGCCCAAGGATGAGGATCTGCCTTCCTCCGCCCGCAATGTGGCCCTGTTCGACACCATCGCCGCTCTGCTGGCTGCCATCGTCATCATCCCTGCCATGGCAGTCATTCTGGGTGACGGCATCGTTGGAATGAAGGGCGGCCCCGGCCTGATGTTCGTCTATCTGGTCAATGTGTTCAACGCCATGCCCGGCGGCCGGATCGTGGGTATGATCTTCTACATCTGCGTGCTGTTCGCAGGCGTCAGCTCCATCGTGAACCTGTATGAGGCACCCGTGGCCTTCCTGCAGGAGAAGCTCCACACCAACCGTGTGCTGTCCGTGGTCATCATCGGCGCAGTGGGCGGCGTGATTGCACTGTGCATCCAGCCATGGACCTCTCAGTGGATGGACGTTGTCTCCATTTACATCTGCCCGCTGGGCGCTCTGCTGGCCGGTATCATGTTCTTCTGGGTCATGAAGAAGGACACTGCTCTGGCGGCTGTCCACGAGGGCCGCACCGTCGGCAAGAAGGACATCGGTGGCTGGTTCTATCCTCTGGGCAAGTGGGTGTATTGCGCAGCCTCTCTGGCGGCTCTGATTTTGGGCGCCATTTACGGCGGCATCGGCTAAGCCTGTATACAATTTAAAAACGGAGCACCGGTCCATTCCGGTGCTCTGTTTTTTGTTTTTTCAGAAATATGGCCTTTTTGTAGGCTGCACGGGAAGAAAATGGATGGAAATGAATGGGTAGCTGATATGCGCATCAGATTCTTTATTCCCCAAAATGAATAGAGCGCTCAGCGAGAAAACTGGAGGGGAAATAGGAATAACTCTCATGAAAAGTGTCCGTAATACGGAAAAAAGTATCAGTTTTTTGTTTCTGTTCTGTTGACAAATGCGAATGATTCAGGTATCATATATAGCAACTATTTGCAGGTCTCTTGTGAAATGCTTGCAAAAAAACGAATTGGAGGCATGTATGAAAAGATTGCTGAGCACACTGCTTGCCCTGACCATGGCCCTGGCCCTGGTTTCCTGCGGCAAAAGCAACCCCACCCCCAACACTGGCAGCAACAAAACCGAGACTCCTTCTGAGACCGCTGACACGAAAACCGAGGGCAACGTCCACATCGGCATCGTGACCGGCTCCGTTTCTCAGTCCGAGGACGACCGCCGCGGCGCCGAGGCTTTCCAGGCCCTGTACGGTGAGGATATGGTCAAGCTGGCCATCTATCCCGATAACTTCACCGAGGAGTTGGAGACCACCATCCAGACCATCGTGAACCTGGCTGATGACGCCGACATGAAGGCCATCATCGTCAACCAGTCCGTCCCCGGCACCACCGAGGCGTTCCGTAAGATCAAGGAGATCCGCCCCGACATCCTGTGCATCGCCGGCGAGGCCCATGAGGATCTGCTCGAGATCGGCTCCGCTGCCGATCTGGTGTGCAACAACGACTTCGTGGCCCGCGGCTATCTGATCATCCGCACCGCTCACGAGCTGGGCTGTGACACCTTCGTGCACATCTCCTTCCCCCGTCACCTGGCTTATGAGACCATGAGCCGTCGTATCGCGGTCATGAAGGCCGCCTGCGAGGAGTTCGGCATGAAGTTCGTTATGGAGACTGCTCCCGATCCCACCTCTGACGTCGGCGTGGCCGGCGCGCAGGCTTACATTCTGGAGAAGGTCCCCGAGTGGTCCAAGACCTACGGCGAGAAGGCCGCTTACTTCTGCACCAACGACGCTCACACTGAGCCTCTGCTCAAGCAGCTGCTGCAGTACGGCGGTTACTTCATCGAGGCCGACCTGCCCTCTCCTCTGATGGGCTATCCCGGCGCTCTGGGCATCGACCTGACCGCTGAGGCCGGCGACTTCCAGAAGATCCTGGCCAAGGTCGAGGACGCGATCTGCGAGGCCGGCGGCGCTGGCCGCTTCGGTACCTGGGCTTACTCCTACGGCTACACCACCACTGCCGGTCTGGCCCAGCACGCTCTGAATGTCATCAACGGCGAGAGCGAGCTGTGCGACATCGACGATATCGCCAAGGCTTACCACGAGTTCTCTCCCGAGGCTTCCTGGAACGGCTCCAACTACACCAACGCCACCAGCGGCGTCAAGGCCGACAACACCTTCTTGGTGTATCAGGACACCTACATCATGGGTGATCCCGGCTGGTTCATGGGCTCCACCGAAGTTGAGGTTCCCGAGAAGTATTTCACCGTGAAATAAGCAGCGTTTTTTCTCGCTCATTCAAAACTGGGGAGGAGGGGCGACCCTCCTCCCCTCTTATTAGGTAGGGTATCATTTATGGAAAGTAATACGGCTCCCCTGTTGGAGATGCGCGGCATCAAAAAAGACTTCTTCGGCAACCAGGTCCTGACGGACATCAACTTCACTCTGAAGGCCGGCGAGGTTCTGGGCTTGGCAGGCGAAAACGGCGCGGGTAAATCCACGCTGATGAAGATCCTGTTCGGTATGGACGTCATCCGGGAAACCGGCGGCTACGGCGGCGACGTCCTCATCAATGGTGAAAAAGTCACCTTTAATACGCCCTTTGAGGCACTGGAAGCCGGCATCGGCATGGTGCATCAGGAGTTCTCTCTGATTCCCGGCTTTACCGCCACGGAAAACATTCTGCTCAATCGTGAGCCCCAAAAGAAGAACGTCATTTCCGAGGTGTTTGGCCCCCGGCTGAATACGCTCGATTATAAAAAAATGAAGACCAAGGCCGCTGAGGCCATTGACAAGATGGGCGTGGAGATCGACCAGAACATGGTCATCAGCGATATGCCCGTCGGCCATAAGCAGTTCACCGAGATCGCCCGTGAGTTGAGCAAGGACCAGCTCAAGCTGCTGATTCTGGACGAGCCCACCGCCGTTTTGACGGAAAAGGAGGCCGCGGCTCTGCTGGACTCCATCCGGGGCATGGCGTCCCGTGGCATCGCTGTTATCTTCATCACCCACCGGCTTCAGGAAGTCCTGAACGTGTGTGACAAGGTAGTCATCATGCGGGATGGCAAGGTGGTAAAGGACACGCCTGCCTCCGAGACCAGCGTGGATGAGATCACCAAGTGCATGGTGGGACGCAGCGTGGACCTCAGTGCGGTCCGGGAGGTTCGGGATTGTTCCGACGCCCGGACGATCATGTCCATCCGTAAGCTGTGGGTGGATATGCCCGGCGAGATCGTCCGGAATGTGAATCTGGATGTCAAGGAGGGCGAGTTCTTCACGCTGCTCGGCCCTTCCGGCTGCGGCAAAACGACCCTGCTGCGCATGGTTGCGGGCTTTAACTCCATCGAGGGCGGCACCATCGCTTTCAACGGCAAGGTCATCAACGATATTGCGCCGAACAAGCGCAACATCGGCATGGTTTTCCAGAATTACGCCGTTTTCCCGCATATGACCGTGCGCGAGAACGTCGCTTTCGGCCT
>UQGM01000011.1 GCA_900540535.1 uncultured Oscillospiraceae bacterium
TTGCCGTACGACGGTTTTCAAGACCGTTCCGTTATAACCACTTCGGTATCTCTCCATAAGCGACGGAATAAATTTTATCACATCATTATATTTTTGTCAACATAATTATATAACATTTTTTAACTAAAGTAAAAATCCCTCTCTTTTTGGGAGAGGGATGAATCTTAACCAACTCTGCAGCCGTTTTTGACTTTGATTTTGCCAAGGAACGGAACCTTTAAGGAACCGTCAAAATGATCATCATCTATGAAAGTCATTGTAGCAACAAGCTCTTTTCCGGGAAGCACCGGAGTTGTTCCTGTGCCCACAAGGGTGTTTCCGTTTTCCTCATGGACTTCGATGACGTTAATTTCAGGAATCGGAGTACCCTCTGCGCCGAATACAAAAGCGTATTCTCCGTTATTGTCGGAAATTTCAATGGTGATTGTGCCTTTGTAGAACATAGTATCTACTTTGCATTCCCATTTGCCTAAACCTATCATGAAAAAACCTCCTCTAATATTTATTATCTGCCCATAATTCTATCATATTTTTTTCTTTGATAAAATAGGACTAAATGACAATATTAAAGTCTGATATTCGGCATTATGACAATGATTTTATTTGTGATTTTCTGTAAAAGTATTTTCAAGGGAGGCTTTGATTTCGGGACCGAGGGTTTTGAAATCTGCTTTGGTAAGCTCTGTTGTGTCAATGGGCGGCAGAATAGTCACATTAACAGTTCCGGGAACCATCCAGTTTTTGTTGGCTTCCATTATTTTGTATGTTCCGTCAAGGAGCACCGGTACAATTGGAACTCTTGTCTTTTCGGCGATTTTAAAAGCACCGCCTTTAAACGGACCCATGTTATCGCTTTTACTTCTTGTACCCTCCGGGAAGATTATTATTGAGTATCCGGATTTGATTTTGTCGGCTGCTTCATTGAGAGCTTTCACAGCTTCTCTGGGATTTTCACGGTCAATGAATACACAGCCGAGATAATCCATCCAGGTGGGGACAAATGGGATTTTCTTTGCTTCCTTTTTTGCTATAAAGCCGTTGGGCTTATCGAGACTTGTGAGCAGCACCGGGATGTCATAAAGTCCCTGATGATTGCTTACGAAAAGAGCTGGACCATCGGGGAGATTCTCTTTACCGGTTACGTTTACCTTTACCCCTGCAAGACGCATGAGTCGAGTTGCCCATTTGTAAACGGTTTTTCTCAGGTAAGCATCTCTTTCTTCAATTTTGCCCTGCTCGGTGAGATTTTTAAGCTTTGAGGTCTTGGGCAGAACAAATATCAGATAGAGAAAAAAGTAAATAAACCATATTATTGTGCGTATGTATCGCATAGCTTTCTCCTTTTGTCGCAAGGACGATTATTTATAACTGATTAATTTTAACACTTTAAAACCTGAAACACAACTCTGTAAGTAAGTTAAAGGATTTTAAAATAATATGCTGTATGCACAGACTTATATTTGTGATATTATATTTATGAATTATAATAATTATGGATTTGAGGAGAAAGAAAATGGGGCCGATAATAGATATAACACCGCTATTTCCATATAGAATACTAATGCACATTGCAGAGGTGTTTGCGTATTACAACATAGCCCACAGTATTACAAAGGATAAATATCATCCTGCAATTACCATAGCGGCAATATTTGCGGCGAAAGAACTTTGGGCTGCATTGTTGTTTAATACACCTATTGAAATTACGGGCTATATATTTTTTGGAATAACTTTATTTATCATTTTAAGGTTACTGACAAAGGGTCGGACTTCAGAAATGGTTGTATCTGTGATTTTTGGTATACTTTCCAAAATTGTTACTGCCCTTGCGATGTCTATAGTATTAGAGATTTTTTACTCTAGAAATCATTTGGCACTAATGGAAACACTTGGTAAAAATGAAGCTTTTCTGTATAGCTTTTTATGTCAATGCATATTTACTGTAGCGATAAGTTATTTTTTTGTAGTAATACTTAAATTTTTTTACAGAAGAAAAACTTCTTCGGGTAAAAACAGTAAGCCTATGCTGCTATTTTCGTTTTTTCCTGTGTCGCATATTTCTATTTTTTTTATTGTGTTTTTTTTGAATTCTGTTGAACCTGTTTATTTTAAAGACATTGGCTTGGCAGTAAATATTGCTATTGTTGCATTTATGCTTGCGATCATGCTCTTCGACTGCCTGTTCCCCTTCGCCATGGACTATTTTGAAGCCATTGAGGAAAGAAACCTTCTCAACGAAAGAGCTTTGACAAAAAGCAAAATGGAATATCAGCAGGTGCTTATGCGTAAAGAAGACCAGCAGGAGTTCCGAAAAGTAAAGCATGATTACGCAAATCTAATATCCGCCGCAAAGGGATTTATAGAAATCGGCAAGCCTGAAAAGGCTTTGGAAATTCTTCAGCGCACCAATGATGACATAACGGGACTTTCACGATTTTCACTTTGCTACAATGAAACTGTTAATACTATTATATATATGAAAAAGCAGGAGGCGGAAAAGAACCGCATTAAAGTAAAGGCGGAAGTGGAGGAGCATTATTCCCTTAATGTGGATGATTACGATTTTTGCCGTGTACTCGGAAATATAATTGATAACGCCGTGAATGCTCTCGGGGAGTTTGAAGGTGAAAAGCTTTTCAAACTCAGTATAGAGATAGATGAGGACTTTGTCCGTATCAAAGGTGAAAATCCGTTCGATGCAGCGAAAGCGAAGAGAAAACGCAGGTCAAAGGATCACGGACACGGTACGATTATTATAAAGGATATTGCATCAAAGTATGACGGAAGTTATAATGTAAGACAGGAAAACGGAATCTGGTATACGGATACCGTTCTCAGGAACATAAAAATAAAATAATCTCTTTAAAATTTTTGCGTCCGGATTTGTATTATACCGGCTTTTTTGAGGCTGTTTATCCATTTTTATGCCATAATTGAGGCTTAAAATCTTATGGATAAAATGACGAAAATTTTTTCAAAAAGTTGTTGCAATTGCAGAAGATGCATGGTATAATACTTGAGCATGCAAATGTGCATGATGATATGCGATGATGCAGGAGGTAGCCGCTCTGAGAAGCGGGAAATTTCTGCGGAGTATGTCCGATTTTCAAACCGGGCGCAATTTATATGGTTAAACCGACTGGGGCACACCTGTTCCTTGTGTGTCTTGAGGTGCGACCGAATGCTAGAAGAGCCAAACACCCGGGTTGATTGAAAAATCTACTCGGTTTTTAAAAAGGAACGGGCGGAACGCCCGGAACAGTGTGAGGAATTTCAGCAATGCCCGCCAAATTTAAGGAGGCGCAACCATGGCAACCACAGAGAAAGTCAGAATCAGACTTAAGGGCTATGACCACAATCTTGTTGACAAAGCTGCTGAGAAGATTGTAGAAACAGCAAAGCGCACAAACGCTCAGGTTTCAGGTCCTGTCCCGCTGCCCACAGAGAAGGAAGTAGTTACAATCCTTCGTGCTGTACACAAGTACAAGTATTCCCGTGAGCAGTTCGAGCAGCGCACACACAAAAGGCTTATCGACATTCTCAGACCCTCAAACAAAACAATTGAGGCTCTGACAGGTCTTGAGCTTCCCGCCGGCGTAGAAATCGAAATCAAGCTTTAATTCAAGGCTTGCACGAAAAACGCCGAAAGGTCAAGTTGGCAAAAGTCAACCAATAACCGAAGGAGGAAAGTAAATTATGCAAAAAGGTCTTATCGGAAAGAAGATTGGCATGACTCAGCTTTTCTTAGACAACGGTAACGTAGTTCCCGTAACAGTCGTTGAAGCTGGTCCCTGCGTAATCGTCCAGAAGAAGACAGTCGAAAATGACGGCTATGAAGCTGTTCAGTTCGGCTACGGCGATGTTAAGGCATCAAGGGTTAACAAGCCCATGAAAGGCCACTTCGCAAAGAACGATGTCGCTCCCAAGAAGGTTCTCAGAGAGTTCAGATTCGCTGATATCAGCGCTCTCAACGTAGGCGACATCATCAAGGCAGACACATTTGCTGTTGGCGACAAAGTAGACGTTGTCGGAACAAGCAAAGGTAAAGGAACTGCCGGCGCCATCAAGAGATGGAACTTCGGCCGCCTTAAGGAATCACACGGTACAGGTCCCGTTGCAAGACATGCAGGTTCACTGGGTGCTTGCTCCGATCCTTCCAGAGTTTTCAAAGGCAAGAAGCTTGCAGGACATCTCGGTAATGAGCGTGTAACAATCCAGAATTTAGACGTTGTTAAAGTTGATGTTGAAAACAACCTTATCGCTATCAAGGGCGCCATCCCCGGACCCAAGGGCGGTATCGTAGTTATCTCCGACAGCGTCAAAGCGTAAGGGAAGGAGTGTAACGAATGCCTAACGTAACAGTATTTGACATGACCGGCAAGAAGGTCTCTGAGCTTGCTCTTGCAGACAGCGTTTTTGCAATCGAGCCCAGCGTTTCGGCTATGCATCTTTGCGTAGTTAACTATCTTGCAAACCAGCGTCAGGGCACACAGTCGACCCTTACACGCGCTGAGGTAAGCGGCGGCGGCAAAAAGCCGTGGCGCCAGAAGGGTACAGGCCGTGCAAGACAGGGTTCAACCCGTGCTCCCCAGTGGACACACGGCGGAATCGCACACGGACCCAAGCCCCGTGAGTATGGTTTCTCCATCAACAAGAAGGTCAGAAGACTTGCAATGAAGTCAGCTCTCTCAGTTAAGGCTGCTGCAAGCGAGATTGTTGTTCTCGACAAGCTTGAGCTTGAGGCAATCAAGACAAAAGAGATGGTAAAGGTTCTCGGCGCTCTTGAGACAGGAAAGAAAGTACTTATCGTACTTCCTGAGAAGAACGACATCGTTTACAGAAGCGCAAGAAACATTGCAGGTGTACAGACAACTCTTGTAAATACACTCAATGTTTACGATATCCTCAACTGCGACACAATGGTAGTTGTTAAGGATGCCGTTGCAAAAATCGAGGAGGTATACGCATGAAAACAGCACAGGACATTATCCTCCGCCCGGTAATCACCGAGGAGAGCATGCAGGGTACCGCTTTTAAAAAGTATACTTTCAAGGTAGCAAAGACCGCTAACAAGATCGAGATTGCCAAGGCAGTCGAGAAGATCTTCGGAGTTAAGGTTGCTAAGGTTAACACCCTTAACGTGCGTGGTCAGCTCAGAAGACAGGGCCGTTTCGAGGGATACACTCCTTCATGGAAGAAAGCTGTCGTAACACTTACAGAGGATTCCAAGACTATCGACTTCTTCGATGGCATGATGTAATCCCAACCCACAATAATCCGGCGGTAACGTATGGAGAATGACATTACTCCGCAAAGCCGCTCAGAGGAGAGTGAAACAAATGTCGATAAAGGTCTATAAACCGACTACAAACTCAAGACGTAATATGTCGGTTACAGATTATTCCGAGCTTTCAAAGTGCGGCCCCGAAAGAAGCCTTCTTGCTCCCCTTAACAAGAAGTCAGGCCGTAACAGCTACGGTAGAATAACAGTCCGTCACAGAGGCGGCGGAAACAGAAAGAAATATCGTATCATCGACTTTAAGCGTGATAAGTTCGATATGCCCGCAACAGTACTCACCGTTGAGTATGACCCCAACCGTTCAGCACACATTGCTCTTGTTCAGTACGAGGACGGAGAGAAGAGATACATTCTCGCTCCCGCAGGACTTAAGGTTGGCGATAAAGTTGAGGCTGGCGCAAATGCCGACATTAAACCCGGCAATGCACTTCCCCTCGTAAATATCCCCACCGGTACATTCCTCCACAACATCGAGCTCAACCCCGGCAGAGGCGGCCAGCTTGCTCGTGCAGCAGGTAACTCCGCTCAGCTCATGGCTAAGGAGAACGGCTACGCTCTTCTTCGTCTTCCCTCCGGTGAGCTTCGCAATGTTTCAGTTAACTGCATGGCAACTGTTGGTCAGGTAGGCAATGTTGACCACGAGAACGTTAAAATCGGTAAGGCAGGACGTAAACGTCACATGGGCTGGAGACCTACAGTTCGTGGTTCAGTCATGAACCCCTGCGATCACCCCCACGGTGGTGGTGAAGGTAAAGCTCCCATCGGTCGTCCCGGACCTGTTACACCTTGGGGCAAGCCTGCTCTTGGTTACAAGACTCGTGCCAAGAAGAATCGCTCCGATAAGTTTATCGTGAGACGCCGTAACGGCAAGTAATCGGTGAAAGGAGCTAAGAAATATGGGCAGAAGCGTTAAAAAAGGACCTTTTGTGCAGGAAAAGCTGCTCAAGAGAGTTCAGGATATGAACGATAAGGGCGAGAAAATCGTTCTTAAAACATGGAGCCGCAGCTCCACAATTTTCCCGGATTTCGTAGGCCACACCTTCGCTGTTCATGACGGACGCAAGCACGTTCCGGTTTATGTAACAGAGGATATGGTAGGTCATAAGCTGGGTGAATTTGCACCGACCAGAACATTCAAAGGTCATGCAGGTTCAAAAACTTCAAATAACGGCAAATAAACCAGTCGAAAGGAGTGTGTAAAAACTATGGAAGCTAAGGCTAAAGTGACAAATGTCAGAATTGCACCCCGTAAGGTTCAGATAGTTCTCGACCTTATCCGCAATCAGCCTGCAGATAAAGCCATGGCAATACTCAAGCACACGCCCAAGGCTGCTTGTGAAGTGCTTGAGAAACTTTTAAAATCTGCAATGTCAAATGCGGAAACAAACCATAACATGGATCCCAACAGACTTTATGTTGCAGAGTGCTACGCTTGTCCCGGACCCATCCTCAAGCGTATCAGACCCAGAGCACAGGGACGTGCTTTCCGCATCAATAAGAGAACATCGCACATCACCCTTGTACTCAAGGAAATGGAATAAGCGAAGAGGAGGTTAAATAATGGGCCAGAAAATTAATCCCACCGGTTTAAGAATCGGCGTTATTAAGGATTGGGAATCTCGCTGGTATTCAAAGGCTGAAACCTTTGGCGATACCCTCGTTGAGGACTATAACCTCCGTGAGTTCCTCCTTAAAACATTGGCGCCTGCCGGTGTTCCGAAAATTGAGATTGAGCGTGACGCAAAGCGTGTACGCATCAACATCTTCTGTGCAAAGCCCGGCATGGTAATCGGCCGTGGCGGTGCTGAGATCGATAAGCTCAAGGCAACTTGTGAAAAGATGCTCGGCAAAGAGGTTGCTCTCAACATCGTTGAGATTAAGCAGCCCGACCTTAATGCACAGCTTGTTGCTGAGAACATTGCAGCACAGCTTGAAAGACGTGTATCTTTCCGCCGTGCCCTTAAGCAGTCCATCGGACGTGCAATGAAGCTTGGCGCAAGAGGTATTAAAACTCAGGTTTCCGGCCGTCTCGGCGGTGCTGAAATCGCAAGAACAGAAACTTACCATGAGGGAACAATTCCGCTTCAGACAATCAGAGCCGACATCGACTACGGCTTTGCAGAGGCTAAGACAACCTACGGCCGTATCGGCGTTAAGGTTTGGCTTTACAGAGGCGAGGTTCTCCGTGACAGCCGCAAGGCATCCCGCAGGGAAGGAGGAGCTAAATAATGTTATTGCCGAAGCGTGTTAAACACCGCAGAGTGCAGAGAGGCCGTCTTACAGGTACTGCAACTCGTGGTAACAAAGTAAATTACGGTGATTTCGGACTTGTAGCTCTTGAGCCCGCATGGATCACTTCAAACCAGATTGAGGCAGCTCGTATCGCTATGACACGTTACATTAAGCGTGGTGGTAAGGTTTGGATCAAAATCTTCCCCGACAAGCCGATCACAGAGAAGCCTGCAGAAACACGAATGGGTTCCGGTAAAGGATCTCCCGAATATTGGGTAGCCGTAGTTAAGCCCGGCAGAGTAATGTTTGAAATCGCCGGTGTTGACGAGGCTCTTGCCCGCGAGGCTATGCGTCTTGCGGCTAACAAATTGCCGATTAAGTGCAAATTTGTAACTAAGGAAGAAACGGGTGGTGAGCAGTAATGAAAGCCAGTGAAATCAGAAAACTGTCCGCCGCAGAGCTTGACGCCAAGCTCCTTGAGTTGAAGGACGAGCTTTTTAATCTGCGCTTCCAGCAAGCCATAAACCAGCTCGATAACCCAATGCGTATAAGCGCCGTAAAGAAGGACATCGCACGTATTAAAACAGTACAGCGCGAAGCCGAGATCGGCGCTAAGGCGTAAGGGAAGGGAGGCTTAAGCAATGAGCGAAAGAAACCTCAGAAAAACTCAGGTAGGCATTGTTACCAGCGACAAGATGGATAAGACCGTTGTTGTCTCTGTTAAAGACAGGGTAAAGCATCCGCTTTACAAAAAAATCATCAATCGTACCGTTAAGCTTAAAGCACATGACGAAAACAATGAGTGCGGAATCGGCGACAGAGTTCTCGTTATGGAAACACGTCCCATGTCCAAGGACAAGAGATGGCGTGTAGCGGAAATCATAGAGAAAGCCAAATAATTTTGGCGTAAGCGCAAGGAGGAAAACACTGTGATACAGCAGCAGAGTTACCTCAAGGTTGCCGACAACACAGGCGCAAAGGAAATCATGTGTATCCGTGTGCTTGGCGGTTCCGGCAGGAGGTATGCCAATATCGGCGACGTCATCGTTGCTTCTGTTAAAAAAGCAGCACCCGGCGGCGTTGTTAAAAAAGGCGACGTTGTAAAAGCAGTCGTAGTTCGTACTGCAAGCGGCGTTCGCCGTGAAGACGGCACATACATTCGTTTCGACGAGAATGCAGCCGTTATCATAAAGGATGATAAAAATCCCAGAGGCACCCGTATTTTTGGACCGGTAGCAAGAGAACTTCGTGAGAAGAGCTATCTCAAGATTCTCTCACTGGCTCCTGAAGTGCTTTAATCGGGAGGTGTAGGATAATGAACAAACTTCATGTTAAAACTGGTGACGTCGTAATGGTAATCAGCGGTAAGGATAAGGGCAAGACAGGTAAAGTTATGCAGGTCAGCCCCTCCGAAGGCAAGGTTATCGTAGAAGGCGTTATGAACGTTACAAAACACGTCAAGCCCCGCAAGATGGGTGAGCCCGGCGGCCTTATTAAGGCTGAAAGTGCTCTCTATGCCTGCAAGGTGCTTCCTGTTTGCCCCAAGTGCGGCAAGGCTACAAGAGTAGGCTACACCGTTAAGGATGGCAAAAAGGTTCGTGTCTGCAAACATTCCGATTGCAAAGCAACATTTTAATTAAGGGAGGAACATGACAATGGCAAGGTTACAGGAAACCTATGTTAAAGAGGTTGCACCTGCACTGATGAAGAAGTTCGGCTACAAAAGTGTCATGCAAATCCCGAAGCTTGACAAGGTAGTAATCAACGTAGCTTGCGGCGAAGCCCGTGACAACGCTAAGGTTATCGATTCTGTTATGAGCGATCTTGCTCAGATCACAGGTCAGAAACCCACAGTCTGCAAGGCTAAGAAGTCAGTTGCTAACTTCAAGCTCCGTGAGGGCATGACAATCGGTGCAAAGGTTACACTCCGTGGCGCAAGAATGTATGAATTCATCGACAGATTCTTCAATCTTGCACTGCCCAGAGTTAGAGACTTCAGAGGAATTAACCCCAACTCTTTTGACGGACGTGGAAACTACTCCATGGGCGTTAAGGAGCAGCTTATTTTCCCTGAAATCGAATACGATAAGATAGATAAAGTTCGTGGTATGGACATCTGCTTTGTTACAACTGCGAACACAGACGAAGAAGCTCGTGAGCTGCTCACACTTATGGGCGCTCCGTTTTCGAAGTAAGGAGGAGCAGTTGTGGCTAAGAAATCAATGAAAGTAAAGCAGGCAAGACCTGCTAAGTATTCCACAAGGGCATACAACAGATGCAAGATCTGTGGTAGACCCCACGCTTATCTTCGTAAGTACGGAGTTTGCCGTATCTGCTTCAGGGAGCTTGCACATGCAGGACAGATCCCCGGAGTTAAGAAGGCCAGCTGGTAATTTCGAGCAATTGCAAAGGAGGTTGACGGCATGCAAATAACCGATTCTATCGCCGATATGCTTACGAGAATCCGCAATGCGAACTCGGCAAAGCATGACTCGGTGGACGTTCCCGCATCCAACATGAAGAAGGCAATTGCTCAGATTCTTGTTGATGAGGGCTATGTAAAGAGCTTTCAGGTCATCGACGACGGAAAGCAGGGCGTAATCCGTATTACTCTTAAGTACGGACCCAACAAGGCACAGGTTCTTACAGGACTTCGCCGTGTTTCAAAGCCCGGTCTTCGTATTTATACAAACTGTGAGGATATGCCCAAGGTCATGAAAGGTCTTGGAATTGCAATCCTCTCCACATCAAAAGGCATTATGACTGATAAGGATGCACGCAAAGCCAATGTTGGCGGCGAAGTCCTTGCATTCGTTTGGTAAGAGGAGGTACAGAGAATGTCACGTATAGGCAAGAAGCCAATCGTCATTCCCGCAGGCGTTGAAGTAAAGCTTGACGGAAGCACTGTAACCGTAAAAGGCCCTCTCGGCACACTTACCAGAACAGTGCACAAAAACATGAATGTTGCGGTTGACAACGGTGAAATCCAGGTCACTCGTCCCAATGACAACAGCGAAAACCGCTCCCTTCACGGTCTTACACGTACACTTATCGCCAACATGGTTGAGGGTGTACACACAGGCTTCAAAAAGGAGCTTGAGGTTAACGGTGTAGGTTACCGTGTAGCCATGCAGGGTAAAGATCTGGTCATGAACATCGGTTATTCCCACCAGGTTATCTATCCTGAGGTAGAGGGAATCAAGATTGAGACACCCGCCCCCAACAAGATCATCATCTCAGGAGCTGACAAGCAGCTCGTTGGTCAGGTAGCGGCAGAGATTCGTGAGAAGCGTCCCCCCGAGCCTTATAAGGGCAAAGGTATCAAGTACGTTGACGAGTATATCCGCCGCAAGGAAGGTAAAGCCGGTAAGGGCGGCAAGTAATCTTAATCGAAGGAGTGAAAATAAATGGTTAACAGACCAGACAGCAATAAGGCAAGACTTGCCCGTCACAAGAGAGTCCGTGGCAAGATTTCAGGCACAGCTGAGTGTCCTCGCCTTAATGTATTCCGCTCCCATAGTCATATCTATGCACAGTTGATCGACGACGTTGCAGGTGTAACACTTGTATCAGCTTCAACTGTTGAGAAGGATTTTAAGGAATACGGCGGAAATAAAACCGCTGCTCACGAAGTGGGCAAATTACTCGCAGAGCGCGCCGCAGCTAAAGAGATAACAGAAGTTGTCTTTGACCGTGGCGGCTACATCTATCACGGCCGTGTACAAGCGTTGGCCGAAGGCGCCCGTGAGGGTGGCCTCAAGTTCTAAGAAGGAGGAATACTTTTGGCTAAGATTGACACATCGGCTGTTGAGCTTCAGGAGCGTGTAGTTACTATCAACCGTGTTTCCAAGACAGTTAAGGGCGGTAGAATCTTCAAGTTTGCCGCACTTGTAGTTGTCGGTGACGGAAACGGCACAGTAGGCTTCGGTCTTGGTAAATCAGGCGAAGTTCCGGATGCAATCCGCAAGGGAATCGAAGATGCCAAGAAGAACCTTATCAAGGTTTCTCTCAAGGGTACAACAATTCCTCACGAGATCATCGGTAAATTCGGCGCTGGCGTTGTTCTTCTCAAGCCCGCTGCACCCGGTACCGGCGTTATCGCCGGCGGCTCCGTCCGTGCGGTTGTTGAGACAGTCGGCATTAAAGATATCCGTACCAAGGCACTTCGTTCCAATAACCCCTGCAACGTTGTAAGAGCCACAATTGACGGCCTTTCAAAGCTGCGTTCTGCTGACGAAGTTGCTGCTATCCGCGGCAAGTCAGCTAAGGAAATTTTAGGTTAAGGAGGGTGGATAACAATGGCTGATATTCAGGTAAAGCTCGTTAAGAGCCTCATCGGAAGCAAAAAAGATCAGATTGCCACCGCCCATGCACTTGGTCTTCACAAAATAGGAGATGTTGCGGTACAGCCCAACAATCCCCAGACACTGGGTAAGGTAAGAAAAATTAACCACCTTATCGAGGTAACCGAAGCGTAAGCAAGGAGGTGCGAGTATAATGAAATTGCACGAACTTACACCGGCAGCAGGCTCCAAGAAGGATGTCAAGCGTATCGGTAGAGGTGCAGGTTCCGGACAGGGTAAAACAGCCGGTAAAGGACATAAGGGCCAGAAGGCTCGTGCCGGCAGAGGAATGCGTCCGGGCTTTGAAGGCGGTCAGATGCCCCTTCAGAGAAGAATCCCCAAGAGGGGCTTCAATAATATCTTTGCAAAAGAAATTGCAATTGTTAACGTTGCAGCACTTGATCAGCGTTTCAACGACGGTGATGTAGTAGATGTTGCAGCTCTTGTAAAGTCAGGCCTTGTTAAGAAAGAGCTTGACGGAGTTAAAGTTTTAGGCAACGGTGAAATCACCAAGAAGCTCACTGTTCAGGCAAATGCTTTCTCTGATTCCGCAAAGGAGAAGATCGAAGCAGCCGGCGGAAAGGCCGAGGTGATCTGAGGTGTTTCGCACATTTATTAACGCTTGGAAAATCCCAGATATAAGAAAGAAGATTCTCTTCACTGCGTTTATTCTTCTTCTTTTCAGAATAGGCGCTAATATCCCGGTTCCCTTCGTTGATATCACAGACGGTATCATCACCGATCCCACTGCTCAGAACTTTATGACTTATCTGAGCATGATGACAGGTGAAGCGTTCAACTACGGTACGATTTTCGCAATGTCAATCACCCCGTACATCAACTCTTCAATCATCATGCAGCTCCTTACTGTTGCTATTCCTGCTTTGGAAAAGCTTCAGAAGGAGGGCGAAGAAGGACGTAAGAAGATAGCTTCCATAACTCGTTATGTTGCTGTTGTTCTCGGACTTATCCAGAGTATCGCTTACTACTTCTATCTTCGCAACACCGGCCACCTTATGGTCGATGCAAACGGTTCACTTCTTACAGGCTTTGCAGGAGTTTTCCAGGCTCTTGTTATTGTTCTTGTTCTTACAGCCGGTACAGCCCTTATCATGTGGCTCGGTGAGCAGATTAATGCTCAGGGTATCGGCAATGGTATTTCACTTATCCTCTTTGCAGGTATCGTTTCAAGAATCCCCTCAATGCTCATTCAGCTCTATGAGGGATACTTCGTATCAAAGGGCGGCGTTTACTACGCACTTGTTCCCCTCGTACTTGTACTCTATCTCCTTATGATAGCTTACATCGTATGGATGGACGGTTCAGAGCGCAGAATCCCCGTTCAGTATGCAAAGAGAGTTGTGGGCCGCAAGATGTATGGCGGACAGAGCACACATATTCCGATCAAGGTTAATATGTCAGGTGTTATGCCCATCATCTTCGCATCTTCAATTCTTTCACTTCCGCCCACAATCAAGATGTTTATCACAATCCCCGATGATTCAAACTGGAACAAGTACTTCTTCAATCTGTTTGATAATACGCACTGGTTCTACGGTTTGATCTACTTCCTGCTTATCATATTCTTTGCTTATTTCTATGCTCAGATTCAGTACAATCCCATCGAAATGGCAAACAATATCCGCAGGCAGAGCGGTGCTATCCCCGGCATTCGTCCCGGACAGCCCACATCAAACTATATCGCCAAAATTCTTTCAAGAATTACCCTTATGGGCGCACTTCTTCTCAGCGTTGTTGCGTTGTTCCCCATCGTGTTCTCACAGGTTACAACACTCGCTGGTTCTCCCATGAATATCGCTCTCGGCGGTACTTCAATCATCATCCTTGTCGGTGTTGCTCTTGAAACTGTAAAGCAGCTCGAATCTCAGATGATGATGCGTCACTACAAGGGATTCCTTGACTGATAATGTCAGAGAAGGAGAGATAAATATGAAACTCATACTTCTTGGCGCACCCGGTGCGGGGAAGGGCACACAGGCTGAAAAGATCTGTGAAAAGCTCTCAATCCCCGCCATCTCGACGGGTAATATAATCCGTGAAGCCCTTAAAAACGGCACAGAGATGGGTCTCAAGGCAAAATCCTTTATCGATGCCGGTCAGCTCGTCCCCGATGAGGTAGTAATCGGTATAATTAAGGACAGACTTGCCCAGAATGATTGTGCAAACGGCTTCATTTTAGACGGTTTCCCCCGCACCATTCCCCAGGCTGAAGCTCTGGATGAAATGGGTGTGGAAATCGATAAGGTCATCGACATTGAAGTTCCCGATGAGAAAATCACGGAAAGAATGTCAGGCCGTCGTGTCTGCAAGGAATGCGGCGCTTCCTATCATCTGGTTTACAAAAAGCCGGAGAAGGAAGGAGTTTGCAACCTTTGCAGCGGCGAGCTTGTTCAGCGTAAGGATGACCATCCTGACACGGTGCTTGACAGACTCAAGGTTTACCATGAGCAGACAGAGCCCCTGAAGGATTTTTATGCGAAGAAAGGTAAGCTTCGCATAGTGGAAGGACAGGAAAAGGTGGAAGATACCACCGCAGCAACTTTCCACGCACTGGAGGATTAAGCATGATAGTGCTGAAAACAAAGCGTGAACTGGCTTTAATGCGAGAAGCATGCCGGATTTCCGCAGGAGCATTAAAGGCAGCCGGCGAGGCAGTCGAACCGGGCGTAACAACCTATGAGATCGACCGTATAGCCTACAATTATATAAAGAAATGCGGCGCTGAGCCGAATTTCCTTAACTTGTACGGTTTCCCGGCTACCGCATGCATTTCCATAAATAACGAGGTTATTCATGGAATACCGAGCAAAAAGCGAGTGCTCAAGGCAGGCGACATAGTCAGCATTGACCTTGGCGCAAAGATTGACGGCTTCAATGGCGACAACGCCGCCACATTTGCAGTAGGTGATATTTCACCGGAAGCAAAGCGGCTGTGCGACACAACGAGAGAGAGCCTTTACGAAGGCATCAAAGCTGCTGTCGCTGGCGGACGAATCGGTGACATCGGAGCAGCAGTTTCAAGCTATTGCGAGGCAAGAGGCTACGGCGTAGTCAGACAGTTTGTCGGACACGGTGTAGGCGCAAAGCTCCATGAAGACCCAAGTGTACCGAATTTCGGCACACCGGGCAGAGGCGTAAGACTTCTGCCGGGCATGACTATAGCTATCGAGCCCATGATTAATCAGGGCACGGAGAGGGTTGAAACCCTGGCGGACGGCTGGACAGTCGTAACCCTTGACGGTAAGCTTTCAGCCCATTTTGAGCACACAATCGCCATCACGGCGGACGGTCCCCAGATACTCACAGTATTATAAGGAGGCTGTCATGGAGATTAAAGTCGGCAGCGTTGTTTATTCAAAGTCCGGCAGAGATGCAGGAAGTTTTCTTGCAGTGGTAGGTTTTCAGGAAGAGAGAGTTCTTCTCTGCGACGGAAAGCAAAGACCTCTTGCAAGGCCGAAGGCGAAAAACCTGAGGCATATAAGTGCTGCGAAAACGGTTTTAACCGAGCAGGAGATGGCTACTGATTGTAGCTTAAGAAAAGCTTTGGCGAGATTCGCCGAAAAAGAAAGTAAACTGTAAGGAGGGTTAGTTGTGTCAAAACAGGAAATGATCGAGATTGAGGGTACAGTGGTTGAATCCCTGCCCAACGCAACATTCAAGGTTGAGCTGGAAAACGGCCACAGAATTTTAGCCCATATTTCCGGTAAGCTTCGTATGAACTATATACGCATACTTCCGGGAGATAAAGTGACAGTCGAGATGTCGCCATACGACTTCACCCGTGGGCGTATAACATGGCGTTCTAAATAGCTTTCAGCTAAGGAGGTATTCTATAATGAAAGTCAGACCTTCTGTCAAGAAAATTTGCGAAAAGTGTAAGATAATTAAACGCAAGGGAAAAGTCATGGTTATCTGTGAAAATCCCAAGCACAAGCAGCGTCAGGGCTAATCCCGACGCAAACCAGTAAATGGAGGTGCAACTGACAAATGGCGCGTATATCAGGTGTTGACCTGCCCAGAGATAAGAAAGTTGAGATTGCTCTTACTTACATCTTCGGCATCGGTCGTAAAACAGCCGGCGACATTATTGCAGCAACAGGCGTAAATCCTGAAACAATAGTTAAGGATTTAAGCGAGGACGATGTTTCAAAGCTTCGTGAATATATAGATCACAACGTTAAGGTAGAGGGTGACCTTCGCCGTGAAACAGCGTTTGATATCAAAAGGCTTATCGAAATCGGTTGCTATCGTGGTGTGCGTCACCGCAAGGGCCTGCCCGTAAGAGGACAGCGTTCAAAGACAAACGCACGTACACGCAAGGGTCCGAAGAAGACGATAGCTAACAAGAAGAAATAAGCTAGGAGGGATACGAATGGCTACTAAGGGTTCCGCAAAGAAGACGGCTTCAACACGCCGTCGTCGTGAACGCAAAAACATTGAGCGTGGTGCTGCACATATCCAGTCCACATTCAACAACACAATTGTTACCATTACGGATACTCAGGGTAATGCCGTTTCTTGGGCAAGCGCCGGCGAAATGGGCTTCAGAGGTTCAAGAAAGTCAACTCCCTACGCTGCACAGACAGCCGCTGAAACAGCAGCTAAGGCAGCTATGGAGCATGGCATGAAGACAGTTGAAGTTTATGTTAAAGGTCCCGGAGCAGGACGTGAAGCAGCTATCAGAGCTCTTCAGACAGCGGGTCTTGAGGTTAACATGATTAAGGATGTTACTCCCATCCCCCACAACGGATGCCGTCCGCCCAAAAGAAGACGCGTATAACCTAATTTTTGGAGGTGTAACCACATGGCAAGATATACCGACGCGGTATGCAAACTTTGCCGCCGTGAGGGCAAAAAGCTTTTCCTTAAAGGCTCAAGATGCTATACAGACAAGTGTGCTCTTGCACGCCGTGCTTATGCTCCCGGACAGCATGGTCAGGGCCGCAAAAAGTCTTCCGAATACGGACTTCAGCTTCGTGCAAAGCAGCAGGCTAGACGTTACTACGGTATTCAGGAAGGCCAGTTCCATAAATATTTCCTTATGGCAGAGCGCAAACAGGGCGTTACCGGTGACAACCTGCTCCAGATTTGCGAAAGCCGTATAGACAACGTTGTCTATCTCCTCGGCTGGGCAAGCTCCAGAATTGAGGCAAGACAGCTTGTAAACCACGGTCACTATGAGGTTAACGGCAAGAGAGTTGATATTCCCTCTTACCTTCTCAAGGCTGGCGACGTTGTAACAATTCGTCAGAAGAGCCGTGACAGCGAAAAGATCAAGTCAGTTATTGAGACAAACGGCGCACGTCCCGTTCCCCAGTGGCTTGACCTTGACAGAGAAGCTTTCTCAGCAAAAGTTCTCAATCTTCCCACTCGTGATCAGATTGAGGCTCCCGTTGAAGAGCATCTTATCGTTGAGTTCTACTCTAAATAATAGTGTCGCCTGACAGTATTGTGAAGGACTACTCATATGCAGCTTAGAGCTGCTAAAAATAAGGAGGGTTTTGAAATGATTGAAATCGAAAAGCCCATAATCGAAGCTACCGATTTAGCACTTGACGGAACCTACGGCAAGTTCACTCTTGAACCCCTTGAGAGAGGTTACGGTACAACTCTGGGCAACAGCCTTAGAAGAGTTATCCTTTCCTCACTTCCGGGATACGCCATCACATCCGTTAAGATTGACGGCGCACTTCACGAATTCTCCACTCTTCCGGGAGTTAAGGAGGACGTAACCGAGATAGTTCTGAACCTTAAAGGAGTAATCCTCAAGATTCACGGCGACGGTCCCAAGACCGTTTACATCGAGGCAAGCGGTGAAGGCGAGATTACTGCCGGCAGCATTAAGGCAGATTCCGAGGTTGAGATTCTCAATCCGGATCATCATATCGCTTCCCTTGACAGCGACGCTCATGTAAGCATGGAGCTTACTGTTGACAAGGGCAGGGGTTATGTACCTGCTGAGCGCAACAAGCAGCTTATGCAGCCTGCAATCGGAGTAATTGCGATTGATTCAATTTATACACCTGTACTCAAGGTGAACTATACAGTTGAAAACACACGTGTCGGTCAGATAACTGACTATGACAAGCTTACGCTTGAAGTGTGGACCAACGGAACAATCTCCGCTAAGGAAGCCGTTTCGTTGGGAGCCAAGATCCTCAACGAGCACCTCAACCTGTTTGTTGACCTCTCTGAGGAGGCTTATGACACTGAGATTATGGTTGTCAAAGATGACAACGGTAAGGAAAAAGTGTTAGAGATGACCATTGAGGAACTTGACCTGTCTGTCCGCTCCTACAATTGCCTTAAGAGAGCGGGCATCAACACGGTTGAAGACCTTATCGGCAAAACCGAAGACGACATGATGAAGGTTAGAAACCTTGGCCGCAAATCTCTTGATGAGGTTGTAGCTAAGCTCGATACCCTTGGCTTCGGTCTTCGCAGGGAAGAGGAATAAAACCGATTTCATACCAATAACGGTAAAGGAGTGATTTTAATGCCCGGTACCAGAAAGCTTGGCCGTACAACCGACCACAGAAGAGCAATGCTCAGAGCTATGGTAACCTATCTCTTAGAGAATGGCAGAATAGAAACCACCGTTACTAGGGCAAAGGAAGTACGTTCCATGGCAGAGAAAATGATCACTGTTGCCAAGGACGACAGCCTTCAGGCAAAGCGTACAGCTCTTGCTTACATCACAAAGGAAGATGTTGTTAAGAAGCTGTTCACAGAGATTGCCCCCAAGTATAAAGAAAAGAACGGCGGTTATTGCCGTATTATCAAAACAGGCCCCCGCCGTGGCGACGCAGCGGAGATGTGCATCATCGAGCTTGTCTGATTAATTGATAATATAAATGGTAACCTTTGCGGCATCCGTATTTCGGATGCCGCATTTTGTATTATGTAGTTTATTTTCCTTTAAAGAGTTGATAAAAATGAAGCGGAAACTTGAATTTACCGTCCCGGAAGAAATGGACGGAGCAAAGCTTATACATTTTCTCAGAAGTTATGTTAAAATGTCATACCGTCTTGCAATGAGTTTAAAGCAGTATCCCGACGGTATGATGAGAAACGGTGAAAAAATAAGAACTATCGACAAAGTAAAAGTCGGAGAAGTTATTGAGATAAATATACCGCAGGAGGAATCCTCTGTTGAGCCTATAAATATTCCCATAGATGTTATCTATGCCGATGAGGATATCCTGCTTATAAATAAACAGGCAGGCCTTGCAATGCATCCTACCCATAATCATCAGGGAGACACCCTTGCCAATGCAGTTGCATTCTATTTGAAAGAAAAAGGAGATACAGGAGCATTTCGCTCTATCGGACGGCTGGATAAAAATACTTCCGGAGTGGTGCTCTGTGCTCTCAATCCCTTTGCGGCTTCGAGATTGTCAGATGAGCTTTGGGCAGGTGAAATAAAAAAGACCTATTATGCAATAGCTGAGGGTGAATATTCAGGAGAGGGAACCATTGATGTACCTATATATCGTCCTGATCCTATGAAGACTCTCCGTGCTGCCGGTGAAGAGGGCGACAGAGCCGTTACACACTGGAAATGTATAAAGAGTGGAAATGGATTGTCCCTTTTAAAAATCAACCTCGAAACCGGCAGAACCCATCAGATAAGAGTACATTTTTCACATATGGGAACTCCACTTGCAGGGGACGATATGTATGGCGGAAAGAGTGAGTTAATAAAAAGACATGCACTTCACTGCGGTGAGCTTGAATTTATTCATCCTGTAACAGGTAAAATGATGCAAATATACGCTGATTTACCTATAGATATGCAAAAACTGGCGGATTTTATTGGCTGAATTGAATATTTATACATAAAATTCAAAAAATATGCAAAAAGTACTTGATTTATTCAAAAAGGGTGCTATAATAGGGTCATGATAAATTTTAGGGAGGAAAAGGTAATGAAAAAATCAGTTAAAATTCTTTCAGTATTAATGGCAATCGTACTTATGGTTGCAGCATTTGCAGCCTGCGGCGAAAATACACCCAAAGTCAAGGTAGTTGATATTGCACTTACAGAGGAAGTTTATGCTTTCGGTGTTGATCCCAAGCAGCCTGAGCTCCTCAAGCAGGTTAACGAAATCCTTGCTGAGTTTAAAAATGACGGTACACTTGATGCTATATTCAATAGCTACTTCGGTGACGGCGAACCCAAAGGCGTTAAGTCAGCTAAAGAAGATACATCTAAGGATCAGTTTGTAGTTGCAACAAACGCAGCTTTCCCGCCCTTTGAATATGTTGAAGGCGAGTACTACTACGGTATCGACATGGAGCTTGCAGAGAAAATCGCTGAGAAGCTCGGTCAGGAACTTGTTATTAAAGATATGGCATTTGAATCAGTTTGCCTTTCAGTTGGTTCAGGTAAAGCTGATATAGCTATGGCAGGTCTTTCAAAGAACCCCGACCGTGAAAAGCAGGTTACATTTGCTGAGCCTTACTATTCAGCAAATCAGGTTCTCATTGTAAGGGGCGACGATACAACATTTGATAACTGCAAGACAATGGAAGATGTTGAGAAAATCCTCAAGGGTCTTGATGAGACAGTAAAAATCGGCGGCCAGAAGGGTACAACCGGTGAAGCTTATGTAAACGGTGACGACGGCTTTGGATTTGAAGGACTTACAGCTGAGTTCGCAGGATATGACAGTGCAGCACTTGCTGTTCAGGATCTTATCAACGGCAACATTTCATATGTTATAATTGATAAGGCACCTGCAGAGGCTATTGTTAAGTCAATCAACGTAATGGCATAAGGTTGTTTATTAAGAAGAACGCAAACATATATTACAGCAAACCTCACCCGAATAAGGTGAGGCTTGTTGCGTGAATAAAGGAAAAGTGATATGGGAAATTTTGGTGTAAAGGTTTCTGCCTTTCTTGAGGTGTTTCTTGAGGGCGGCGGATATAAAAACGTTTTAACCGGTTTGCAGAATACCATGATAATCGCTGTAAGTGGTTTACTTATTGGTATTGTAATCGGTACGCTTATTGCTACTGTAAGGGTTCTTCCTAAATACAAAACTCTGCCCAAAGTTCTTAACGGTATTTGCAGTTTTTATGTAAACCTTTTCAGAGGTACTCCGGTTGTAGTTCAGCTTCTTGTTTTCTACTTCGTACTTTTGCCTCTGATGAATATAAGATTGACATCTGTTGCAGTTTCCGTTGTGGTTTTCGGTATGAACAGCGGCGCTTATATTTCAGAGATTATGCGTAGTGGTATTCAGTCAGTTGATCCGGGACAGATGGAGGGAGGACGCTCATTAGGTCTTAGCTATTCCACAACTATGATGCGTATTGTTATCCCCCAGGCAATCAAGAATATTCTGCCTACTCTCGGCAATGAGTTTATAGCACTTATCAAAGAGACATCAGTTATAAGCTTTGTTGGTGCAATGGATCTTTACATTGCATTCAGCAGAATAGGTACAAGAAACTATGAATATATGGTGCCATATCTTGTAATGGCTCTTATTTACATTGTACTTGTTCTTATAGTAAGTCTGCTTATTAAGATTATGGAAAGGAGTTTGAAGAAGAGTGATAGAAGTCATTAACCTTAATAAAAGCTTCGGCAAGCTCCATGTTCTTAAAGATATAAATATAAATATCGAAAAGGGTGAAAAGGTCGTTGTAGTCGGTCCGTCAGGTTCAGGTAAGAGTACATTCCTCAGATGCCTTAACTGTATGGAAGATCCAACTTCAGGTCAGATTATTTTTAACGGTGTTGATATTGCCGATATGAAAGTTGATATCAACGTCCACCGTCAGAAAATGGGAATGGTTTTCCAGCATTTCAACCTTTTTAATAACAAGACTGTTCTTGAAAACATAATGCTTGCTCCTGTATATGTTGGCAACAAAAACCGCAAAAAGACAGGAAAGAGCAAGGCAGAAATAAAGGAAGAAGCCAAAAAGACTGCTATGGATCTTCTTAAGAGAATCGGTCTTGAGGATAAGGCAAATGTTTATCCCTCACAGCTCTCAGGCGGTCAGAAGCAGCGTGTAGCTATTATACGCTCCATGGCTATGAATCCTGATGTAATTCTTTTCGATGAACCTACATCTGCTCTTGACCCTGAAATGGTAGGAGAAGTACTTTCACTTATGAAAACTCTTGCCGACAGCGGTATGACAATGGTTGTCGTAACCCACGAGATGGGCTTTGCCCGTGAGGTAGGAACAAGAGTTATATTTATGGATGAGGGAAGAATTGTTGAAGAGAACAATCCCAAGGATTTCTTTGAAAATCCCCAGAATCCAAGACTTAAAGAGTTCCTTTCAAAGGTGCTTTAATAAATGCGATTAATAAAACGGGACAGTTTAAACTGTCCCGTTTTTTGTGTATCAATTAGAGATTTTATATAAGTATCAGCCGTTTACGTTGTAGTTGGCGGCAAGAAGATTTATAGCCTTAATAAACTTATACATGTAGATGAAGGGACCTACAATAATAAGTGAACCTAATACATTCCAAAGCCAGAAATCAGCTGCTCCGAAATCAAAGGCTATACCACGTCGTCTGAGTTCATTACCCATTCTTGCGGAAATCTTATGGAACCATACAATAGCTCCGATTCCAAGGGTCAGAGGCGCTACTATGAAACAAAGTAAGCAGTAATGCATTGTTTTCTTTCCGTCATAACGGCTTGCAACGGTATTAAGATCGTTTGCAACTGAAGTATAGAATACAATTGCGTAAATGCCAAATGTAATAAATGAAAGAAGTAAAAATATTACGATATGGCGGTTGGTTTTGAGCTGTCTTGCAGGGGGCATGTTAGGAGTCTGAGAATAATTTTGCTGCTGATTGTCATAATTATATTGTTCGTTCACGAAGAACACCTCCTTATGGGATATATTATCACATAATATAAGCAAATACAACAATAATTTTAACATTTAAACATTAATTTAGTGAAATATTGCGTAAAATCTTAATATATTAAAAGAAAAAGGGCCTCCAATAGGAAGCCCTTTTGAGCAGTATTTTTAATTTACACGGGATTAGAATTCTTTATTCTTTTCAACTTCATCAAAGAGTTCGAGCATTTTCTCTGAAGGCTTAGCAGTGAAGAGACTTACTACAACTATAAGAATAAGACCGATTGCAAAACCGGGAGCCAGTGAATAAAGACCTGTCATATCGGCAATTGTCTTTCCACCGAAGGGGATGTAGTCCCAAAGGATAACGGTCAAACCGCCGCCGATCATACCGGCTGCAGCGCCGGTTCTTGTAGTTTTGCGCCAGAAAATCGCCATAAGAACAACGGGACCAAATGCTGAACCGAAACCGGACCATGCGTTTGAAACGAGATCCATGATTCCGTTATCGGGATTAAGAGCGATGATAAAGGCTATAACTGAAACAACAAGAACAACTATACGGCTTACACGGAGCATACTCTTGTCGCTTGCATTTTTATTGATAACACCTTTATAAAGGTCTTCTGATATAGCTGAAGCGGTAACGAGAAGCTGTGAATCAGCAGTGGACATAATAGCAGCAAGAATACCGCAAAGGATAAGTCCGCCGATAAAGGGAATACCGAGACGGTTGGAGAATATTTCTGTAATCATGTTGATGAAAACATTCTCGGTATCGTTGCCTGTAAGGGGAGCATTTGCGAAGAAAGCTTTACCGATAATTCCAAGGAAGCAGGCAATTGAAAGAGAAATGATAACCCAAACAATAGCTATAATTCTGGATTTTCTGATTTCCTTGCTGTCCTTGATAGCCATAAAGCGAACCAAAATATGAGGCATTCCGAAGTATCCGAGACCCCATACAATCTGAGAAATTATGTCAATGGCTCCAAGCTTTTCTCCGCCGCTGTATGTAGGATCAAGGAAGTTTACACCCATGGAATTGAGAATAGCTGTGGTTTCGCCCATACCGCCCATCATTTTGATAGCAATGAAGGGAACAACCATAAGGGAGATAATCATCATGAAGCCCTGAACGAAGTCAGTCCAGCATACTGCAAGGAATCCGCCGAGGAAAGTGTAAATAAGAATTACGGCGGCACCAATGAGAAGAGCTACAGTGTAATCAATTCCGAAAACAGAAGAGAAAAGTGAAGCACCTGCTGAGAAACCGGAAGCTGTGTACACGAGGAAGAAAATCATGATGAAAACAGAAGAAGCAACACGAAGCACTCTTGATTTGTCCTCGAAACGGTTTTCAAAAAATTCGGGAAGAGTCAGTGAGTTTCCGCATCTTTCAGTATATCTGCGAAGACGGGAAGAAACGATTGTCCAGTTAAGTATTGTACCAACTGCAAGACCTACTGCAATCCAAACCTGACCTGTACCTAATGCATAAATAGCGCCGGGCAATCCCATAAGCAGCCAGCCGCTCATATCGGAGGCCTGTGCGCTCATTGCTGCAACCCAGCCGGAAAGGCTTCTGCCGCCGAGGAAATAATCCTCAGAGGTTTTTGACCTTTTCATTGAGTAGACGCCGATTGCCATCATAAGTGCAAGGTAAGCGCCGAAGGCAAGTAAAATCCAAAGATTGTTACTCAAATAAAACACTCCTCAAAGTAAAATGTGATAACCAATATTATACTATTTTTCGTGCTTTAACGCAACATCAAAGGAAAGAGAATGCAGCAATAATTACCATTTTTCAAAATTTTTATCCTGTGAATGCATTAAATTTATAAGATTTTGGTTTCTGTTAAACTCCGTGAAAAGAGTAGTTACAAAAGGATAAAAAGCAAAGACATTTTGTTATTGATTTGTTGCCAAAAGTTAAAGGAATGTTCACATGAAAGTAACAAAACAAAAATAAACATCGGGTATTATATACACGTACTCAAGGAGAAAGGAGCCGCACCGAGTATCCTGTAAAATGAGTACAGCTCTTACCCCTCCTCAAAGCAACCCCTCAATTTAAGAAAGAACGACTGAAGAAATTCAGTCGTTTTTTCTTTTATGTGGTATTTGACAGAGAAAGTGCGCATATTATTTTTTAGCAGTATAGTTTAAGGATGCAAAAACAGGAGGCAAGAGATGAAAACATACAAGCCGGAGGGGTGGCTCATGAACACCCCGGAAAACAAAAATGCGCTCTCCAGTCTTACGGCCATTAAGGAAAGTTTCAGAACAGGAAGACCGGTAGAAGCCAGGGCGGTGCTCTGTGACAGGGAGCACAATCTTCACGTTGATTTAGGCCTGATGAAAGGTGTAATACCAAGAGAAGAAGGCGCAATAGGCATAGCGGAGGGTTCAGTGAGGGATATAGCAATTATATCCCGTGTAAATAAACCTGTTGTTTTTGTGATAACAGGTTTTGAAAACGATGACCTTGGCAGAACATATGCGGTGTTAAGCCGAAAACAGGTTCAGGAAAGATGCATGGAAGAAATCAAAACACTTCGTCCCGGAGACGTCATTGATGCCAAAGTAACCCATATGGAAAGCTTCGGAGCTTTTGTGGATATCGGTGCGGGAATAAGTGCGCTTCTGCCTGTTGACAGCATATCGGTTTCAAGAATACCTCATCCTTCCCAGCGTTTTTCACCGGGAGATGACATAAAGGCGGTTGTAAAGGGAATCGATGAAAATTACAGAATAACTTTAAGTCACAAGGAACTTCTCGGCACATGGGAACAGAACGCCAGTCTGTTTTCTCCTGGAGAAACAGTGCCCGGAATAGTACGCAGCGTAGAAAAATACGGAGTTTTTGTGGAGCTTGCACCGAACCTTGCAGGACTGGCGGAATATTCTTCTGATATTGAACCGGGACAGTGTGCAGGAGTCTATATCAAAAGCATGATACCGGAAAAAATGAAAATTAAGCTCATAATAGTGGATGCCTTTGACGGCGAAATGCCAAAAAGGGAAACACCGTATTTTACCACGGCGGAGCATATAGACAGATGGGTTTATTCTCCGGAGTGCTGTCCAAAGGTTGTTGAAACGGTATTTGACGGTGAAAACGAAGAAGTCGATCAGGATATTGATCTTCACTGAGCAGACATAAAATGAACATGAAAAAAGCTGTGCTTAATTTTAGGCGCAGCTTTTCTTTTAATGACGATTGTTGCCGGAAAAGAAAAATGATATAATAAAACAGCAAAATTCAAATAGAGATAAGGAGAAAGAAAATGTCAGAATATAAATATGATACTCAGTTATTAATTGATGGAGAAAATCTTGATGAGGACGCAATAAACGATTATTTTGTTTCAAATTTCAAAGGGGATTGTCTGCTGGCAGTAGGCGATGAAAATTTAATAAAAATACATTTTCATACTAATGAACCATGGAAAGTTTTAGAATACTGTGCCTCTTTGGGAGAAATATATGACATTGTAGTTGAAGACATGGATAGACAGGCACGAGGATTAAAGGGATAAAATTGCAGATTTAAGATTAAAATTAAAAGCCTCAAATCTTAACGATTTGAGGCTTTCATTTATTTACTGTGTTTTGCTTTAAAGTAAGCTATAATACTTCCTATGACGAATCCGCCGCAGATTAAAGCTGCAATCAAATCCATTGTAACGCTTCTGCCGACCTTGTCCAGCATATCCTGAGCCGCCTCTGAATATGAGGAAACATCAAGATACAGCTTTAAAAAGGATGCTGCAAGACCGAACAGCGCCATACCTAAAATACCGTTTATCTGCCTTTTCTTGTCTCTTAAAATATCCTCGGCGTTTCTTTCGCTGTTAAATACAGACGGGTCAACGGCTTCGGGAGTTTCGGTGCAGAAATAGTGGTATCCGTTGCTGCCCCAAACATATTCCCAGCCGGCGTTTTTGAATTTCTCAAGATATTCCTTGGGGTTTTCCACATTGGGAGCATAATCGGCTTTAAACTGTACTGTGCTCTTTTCGCACATAAAGAATGTATATTCGGGTCTTTGGCATCTTAAAAGGAAATAACCTTCCGCAGCCTGATCGCTGAGCCATTTTTCCTCATCCTCAGTGCTGTTTGCTCCGAAGCTCTTTTTTACGGATTCAAGACTTTCGGGGCTTTCCTCCTCACGTCTGTAAAGGATAAGTCCGCTGTCTTCGAGGACTTTTTCAAATCCGGAATTTTCATCGTAAACCGCAAGGTTTTCACATATTCCGTTTACTGAGAACTCATAGCAGTAATTTTTAGGTTCCCATTTTTTGTATGTAAATTTACCCTGTGATACGTCGATTTCGCTGATATGCCAGCCTTCACAGGATTTTTCCCGCAGTAATTCGGCTGTTCCTTTAAGGTCGCTGAACCACATACGGTATTTTTCGATTTTCATTGATTTATCTTTCACAGTTTCACCTTTTTCTTTAAATCATAGCACTGTTATGATACAATATTTCACAGTTAAAGTAAAGGAGAAAACCCGTGAAAAACTCAGGACTTTATATACATGTTCCCTTTTGTGCAGGCAAATGTCCCTATTGTGACTTTTATTCGGCGAGAGCAGATGAAGAGTATATGGATAACTATGTTTCAGCTCTTTGCCGAGAAATAAAAAGAAAAAGTGAAGAGTATCCTTTTTCTTCCGATACAGTGTATTTTGGTGGGGGAACTCCGTCACTTTTGGGAGCTAAGAGACTGAGCAGAATACTTGATGAAATCTGCAAATGTTTTTCGCTGGCGGAGAATGCGGAAATAACTGCGGAATGTAATCCGTCATCGGCAGACCAAAACTTTTTTAATGATATTGCCCGCAGCGGATTTAATCGTATTTCCATGGGTATGCAGTCTTTTGTGGACAGTGAACGTAAAGTTCTCGGAAGAAAAGGCAGCGGTAAAGATGTTCTTAAAAGAGTAGAGGAAGCGAGAAAAGCGGGTATTGAGAATATTTCCCTTGATTTAATGCTGGGTATTCCTAATCAGACCAAGGAGAGCTTTTCTCAAAGTCTTAATACGTGCATAGAATCAGGAGTACCCCATATAAGTGGATATATGCTGAAAATAGAAGAGGGTACACCATTTTTTAAGATGCAGAATAAACTTTCACTGCCTGATGAAGATACAGTATGTGATATGTACATTCAGATGTGTGAGACTTTTGAAAGAGCGGGAATACATCAGTATGAGGTTTCAAATTTTGCCGTAAAGGGAAAAGAGAGCAAACACAATCTTAAATACTGGAGATGTGAAGAATATCTCGGCATAGGTCCCTCGGCACACTCCTTTATGAATGGAAAAAGGTTTTTCTATCCCAGAAGTACGGAAAAATTTATAATGTCTCCTGAAACCATTTCGGACGGAAACGGCGGAGATTTTAAGGAATACGCAATGCTTGCCCTGCGGCTTAAAGAGGGACTTAAAGAGAAAGAAACATTTAGGCGTTTCGGATTTGGAATACCGAAAGCAGTATATAAAGCTGCTGAAAGGTTTGAGAAAATGGAGCTTCTCAATATTACCGAAGAGGGAATAAACCTTACTCCAAAAGGATTTTTGCTTTCTAATACTGTTATAAGCGAACTGATTTTATAAAGAAAAAGAGGAGCGGGAAAATGCCTGAAATTTATGTTTTGCCAGTTGAAAGCATAAAAGACGCCGTAAAAAAAGCCGAAAAAGGAAAAGTAATATTAAAGAAAGGCATTCATTTTTTAAGTAAGCCTGTTGAATTAGGAGCCGAAAATAACGGTATTACCATATGCTGTGAAGAGGGCGCCAAAATCTGCGGCTGTGTAGAAATTGAAAATCCCCTTTGGGAGAAAACTCAAAAAGGCATATACCGTACAGAAACCCTTAAAGGCTTAAATCCCGATATGCTGTTTTTAAACGGCGAAGCTATGATTCTTGCAAGATATCCAAATTACCGTGAAGATGTTTTGCCTTTGGGCGGAACTGCCTCGGCAAAGGAAATTAAGGGGCGGGTAAAAAATTATAAAAATCCCGCTGGAGGTTTTATAAGAGCCATGCACGAAGCAGGCTGGGGCGGGAATTCCTATTTTATTGAGGGGAAGGATCAGTCATCACCTTCAGGTCTTAAACTTAAGTGGATAGGCGACAACAATAGGGGCAGCGGATTCGGAAATGAACTTGTTGTGGAAAATGTCTTTGAAGAGCTGGACGATGAAAAAGAGTGGTATTACTCCTCACAGGACGGTTATCTTTATTTTAAGCCTGTAAATGAAGATGATTTAAACGGTGTTTTTCACTTAGGTATTTTAAGCGAGCTTTTCAAAATAAAGGGAGCTTCGGATATAAAATTTCAGAACGTTACATTCTGCGAAACAAAAAGGAGTATGTTTGAAAAAGATAAACAGTACCGTCCCCTTTTAAGAGGTGACTGGTGCATTATGCCTGCCGGTGCAGTGTCCGTTGTTAGCAGTGAAAACATAACCTTTGAAAACTGTGTTTTTGAAAATATCGGTTCAAACGGAATATATATAGGCGATTATGGCAAAGGACATAAAATTACAGGATGTCGTTTTTCAAATATCGGTTCTACGGCAGTTCAAATTGTAGGCTCACCATCAGCAGTTTATGAGCCGTCTTTTTGGAAAAATGATATGTATCCGGATCTTCCCGTACACAGAACAAAAGTGGAGCATCCCGAAAAAACAGGCCCTGCCTCAGAGGAATATCCGAGGGATATTCTTATAGAAAATAACTTTATTGAAAATGTGGGAATATATGAAAAACAGTCGTCAGGAGTAAACCTGTCTGTGTGCTTTAATGTTAAAATTTTGCACAATACTATCTGCAAAAGCGCACGTTCAAATATAAACGTAAATGACGGAACTTTCGGCGGACATGAAATCGCATATAACGATATATTTGATTCCCAGCGTGAAACTCAGGATCACGGACCCTTTAATTCATGGGGACGTGACCGCTTTTGGAGTGTGCCGAAATATAACGCAGGAGGTAAATACGGAGATAAAATCCGCAGATATAAAAAAGACGGAAAAATCTACGACCTTACAAAAATTGATTCTTTAGGCGAAACTGTTATTCATCATAACAGATTCAGCCACAGTGCAAATGCACCCCATAGCTGGGGAATTGACCTTGATGACGGTTCATCAAATTATGCCATATATAATAACCTTTGTATCGGTATCGGCATAAAATTACGTGAGGGCTTTAACCGACGTGTATGGGGAAATGTATTAATTGGCGGACCTCTTAATATTCACGTGCCCTATAAGATGAGTAGGGATGAAGTTCACGATAATTTTATTGTCTGTCAAAATCCGGTGATGTTTGCGGGAGCGGACAGGAAAAGATTTTTAGAATCAGAGTCGAAAATCTGCAACAATATATTTCTTACTCCTGACGGTGCAGGAGTACAGGGCTTTCTGTCCTCTCAAAACAAAACGGAAAAGTTTTCAGACAGCAAAACAGCCTCGGAAATACTTGCAATTTTAAAGAATAAATATGATTTAAAGGACTTCGATGAAAGCCTTTACGGAAAAGAGAACACCAAAAAGCCTGAGGAATATGTATATATTCCCGACAAATCGGAAAATAAAAATAAGTGCAGAATTTCAGGCGCACAGATTTCCGATATTACTGAGGAGATAAAATCATCCACGGCATTTTCCTCACTTTCGGGTGCATATGTGGAAAAAACAGGGCTGCTTTCTCTGGCGGGATTTGAGAAACGTGACATAATTTTGCGTGTTGGGGACAGAGAAATAACCTGCGGGGCAGATTTGAAAGACATTCCGCTTGCTGATTTATTCTTTAAACCGGTCTGCGTATACCGTGCAAACTCTGAAACAGTTTTGCATAAAAAGTAATAAAGAATTAATCCGGGATTCGGCAGACAAAATCTGTAAGTCCCGGATTTTTGTTATTTTGCATAAAACGATTCAAATATGTTTATTTGTTTATCAGGTGTCAAAGTGCAAAAAACGAACCCTCTATTCTCGTCATTGTGAACAGTGAAAAATAAATTTCCTTATGCTAAAATAAAGACAATCGGTAAAATGATTTAAATGACATAATATTTTGTTGTTTTTGTTTTCATTGCCGTTGTCTTTATTTTTCTTATGGAATGAGACATAAAAGTTTTAATGAGGAGCAGTTGTGTTTATGGAGAGTATTTTTGAGAAAAAGTTTTCCTTTAAGTCACACGGGGCTGCAAACAGCTGCTGTGTAAGACAATACGGAAATGTAAGGCTCAGTGTGCTGGCGGGCAGAATTCTTCGTGCTGAATTCAGTCCCACAATGAATTTTGAGGATAAACCTACTCAGAAGGTATGGTACAGGGATTTTGAAAAAACAAAGTGCACCTTTGAGAAAAAGGGCGGCAAGGTAATTGTAAAAACTCCCCACTGTGAGTTTTGCTATGACCTTATGCTTAAAAAGCTATCATACGTTATTCTTTCTGACGGCAGAAAGGTTACTAATTTTAATTCAGGCAATTTAAAGGGTACTTACAGAACCCTTGATGCCACTGTTGGAGCAATTCCTTTAGGAGACGGACTTATTTCGAGAAGCGGAGTAACCGCCTTTGATGACAGCGATTCACTTGTTTTGGAAGAGGACGGAACAATTGCCAGAAGAGCTCACTGGGAGCGGGATATATATTATTTTGCTTACGGCAATGATTATCGTGGCTGTATTCATGATTTCTATCGTCTTACAGGCAAGACTCCTCTTGTACCACGCTGGTGTTTAGGCAACTGGTGGAGCCGCTATAAGGCTTATACCCAGCAGGAATATCTCGACCTTATGCAGCGATTTGTAGATGAGGAAATTCCCATAACAGTAGCAACTGTGGATATGGACTGGCACTGGGTTGATGTTGTAGGAAAATTTGGTGAGAGCGCAAAAAACAAAGTTCCGCCAAAAACCATTCAGGAATTGTATGTAAGCGACGGCTGGACAGGATACAGCTGGAATACTGATCTTTTCCCGGATTACAAAAAATTCCTCAGTCAGCTTAAAGGCATGAACTTTAAAATAACCCTTAATATTCATCCGTCCACAGGCGTCAGGTGGTTTGAGGATGCCTATGATGAAATGGCAGATGAACTGGGTTATGATAAGAGCAAAAAAGAGCAGATTCCCTTTGATATAACCGATAAGAAGTTTGTGGAAGCATATTTTAAATATCTTCATCATCCTTACGAAAAGGACGGGGTGGACTTCTGGTGGATTGACTGGCAGCAGGGCAAGAACACACGTCTTAAAGGTCTTGATCCTCTTTGGGCTCTCAACCACTATCATTATCTTGACAATACCGATAAAAATAAGCGTGGACTTATTCTTTCAAGATATGCCGAAGAGGGCAGCCACCGTTATCCTCTTGGATTTTCGGGTGATACAAACGTTTCATGGGACTGCTTGAGATTCCAGCCCTATTTCACCGCAACTGCGGCAAATGTAGGATACAGCTGGTGGAGCCACGATATAGGCGGACATCACAGATGTAAAAAGGATGACGAGCTTTACATAAGATGGGTTCAGTTCGGCGTTTTCAGTCCCATAATGAGACTTCATTCCACAAGCAACGAGTTTATGGGCAAGGAGCCGTGGAAATACCGCTATGATGCAAGAGTAATAGCAACTGAAAATCTTCGTCTGCGCCACAGGCTCATTCCCTATATTTACTCCATGAATTACAGAACCTATTCAAAGGGAACAGCCCTTTGTGAGCCCATGTATTATTCATACCCTGAGCGTGAAGAGGCGTATTCCGTAAGAAACGAGTATTTCTTCGGAAGCGAGCTTATAGCTGCACCGATTACAAATCCCGTTTCACCTGTGACAAATCTTTCCTGTGCAAAAGTATGGTTGCCTGAGGGACGCTTTACAGACATTTTCACAGGCAGGATTTATAATGGCGGCAGATATTACGATATGTACAGGGGACTCGAAAGTATACCTGTTCTTGCAAAAGAGGGAGCAATCATCCCCATGGGAACTGAGGACAGAGTAAACAACTGGAAGAACCCTGAAAAGCTTGATATTCTTGTTTACAGAGGAAACGGAAGCTTTAATCTCTACGAGGATGACGGCGAAACAAAAAGCTTTGAAAAGGGCGGCTTTGCTCAGACTAAGCTCACTGTTAGGGAAAATGATTGTGAAACAGTATTTAACTGGAACGCAGCCGACGGAGATGCTTCCTCACTTCCCGGAAACAGACAGGTAAAAGTTAATTTCCGTGATATTGCAGATGCAGAGAAAGTCACTGTGAACGGTAAGGAAGTTTCCTTTACTCATGAGAAAAACAATATGGGTATTTCTGTTACGGTTTATGACGTTACTCCCGAAAGCAGTTTTGAAATAAAGGTTATGGGAGCAAAGGCTCTCGAAAACCGCAATATAACAGAAGAGCTTATTGAGCTTATTACAAAGTTCCAGGCTCCGGTTGCGTGGAAAGCCGATAAATTCACCGAGTTTGTCAAAAATCCCGGCAAAAATATTCCCTGTTCCGGAGATTACAAAGGACCTATTGAAGAAATACTTAAAATTCACGGTATATTATAACCGCATAAAACTAACAATTAAATTTGAAGCAGATAAAGGGGGACGGCTCTATGAAGAACATCAAAAAGCTGCCTTTACCGGGCATGAGAAATATCAAAACCGCAGTATCGGTACTTTTGTGCCTTGTTGTCTATGTGCTGTTCCCTCTTCTTGCGGAAATCACCAATGAATTTGACGGAAAGTTTTTCGAGTTGCTGACATTTATTGTGAACCGTCAGGACCCGATGTTTGCGTGTATTGCGGCAGTGGTTGTAATGCAGTCAACGGTTGCGGATTCTGTAAGCAGCGGAAAAAGCCGAATTTATGGTACCGCACTGGGAGCGGCGGCAGGACTTCTTTTCCTGCTGATAAATTTAAGTGTTCCTGTACATCTTCTTAATATACTGCTTATTGCAATAGGCGTTGTATTTTTAATCTATGTATGCAATTTATTAAAGCTCCAAAATGCGGTTTCTATTTCCGTCATCACTTTTCTCGTCATACTCATAAGTATAGGTCAGAAGTCGCCTATTCTGTATGCGGTGAACAGGCTTCTTGATACAGGCATAGGTATAGTGATTTCTATTTTTGTAAACCGGTATCTTAACTTTCCTTTTAAAAAAGAAAAAGCACCGGAAGAAAAGAAAGACGAAACAGAAAAAGAAGAAAATAAATAAAGAAATCCCTTGCAGATTTAATCTGCAAGGGATTTTACTGTTTAAGTTTTAATTACATTTCTGTTTTTTCAAAGCAGGTGATGCTCTTTAATTTAAGCTCTGCAACACCACGTTCCATTTCATGCTCGAAGTAAATGGGACGGTGCTTGCCGATAGGTGAAACCTTTATTATAATTGGCAAACCTTTTTTAATTTCTTCACTGAAACGCCTTGTGCAGATTGTAAGTGTGCCATCATAGTTAAATAAATCGGCCATGAGCAGACCGCCGCAGTAGCACTGAGCAACGCTTCCCTTTATGCTGAGGTCGATTTTGCAGTCGTAATAATCGGTAACTGCTTCTGAGGGAATTTTAAGCTCATACATCTTCTTTCTGCCGTGAGAGAATAGATAGTGCTCGTATTTGACACGCTTTGTGGGAATTTTGTTTAAAGATACATTGAGCTTCTGATCAGGCATCTCTTTTATAGCAAAAAGCTTTCCGCTGTCGCTGATTATTGTATCAGAAGAGAAAAGTACCTTTGAGTCAATGTACCAAAGGTTCCATGCCTCTTTTTCGCTGAGAATGTAAACATCGGCATTTTCAGTTTTGATTGCAGGAGTTGTAGCCGAGAACTCACTGAGAACATACTCTTCGCCGATTTTTTCGGCGGCTGTTTCTATATTGCCCTTTGTTTTGAAAGTGCACTTAACGGAATCAGGAACAAAGAAATAATATTTTTCTCTGCCGTCTTCTCTTGTCTTGCAGATAGGCTCAGCTGTGATGTAATCGAAATTAACTGAATTGATGCTGAAATTAAAGGGATAGAAAAATGAAACGCCGGATTTTACATTAATTGCGGGAAGCTTAATTTCACCATTTTGTAAGTTAAGCTTCATTGAAAGATTTGTAATATCCTTGTATGGCTCAAATCTCTGGTAATTGTTTATGAATACAAATCCCTTTGAGTCGGGAGAAATGCGTACCGCTGTTTTCCAGTCGGTTTCATCGTTGTCTTTTTCAGCAAAGACGCTTTGAGTAAGGGCGAACTCTTCACCGAAACAGTTGAGGAAATAATGTACAAGTTTAAGACGGTGATAGGATTCACGGAGCAGTCCGTATTCTGAGAGCGGCGACTGGAAATCGTAGCTTATGATGGGGCAATTGTTTGGATAGAGTGTCCTGCGGCTCTCCTGATAAAGTCCGCCGTAAGAGTTTCTTCCTCCGTGGAACATGTAGTATCCGGGGAAATTGAGTCCCTTTGCAAGGGTTACAATAAGCATGCCCAGTGCGTCGGAAGAGGAGATAATAGGTCTGCGGTGTTCCGTTACCTGATTGCCGCAGCCAAGTTCACAAGTGGCATAGGGGAAATCAAAATATGTAACCTCTCCTGTTGTTGAGGGCTTAAGGATATCACAGCCTATGCCGTCATCTGTTTTGCTGTCGGTGATTCTGAAACGGTCGTCGGTTTTAAGGGGCTTTGTGCTCTGTACCCACGGCCTTTCTGGATATCCTCCGAACATGGGAAGAAGATTGTCCTTGGCACCTGTAATTATTGGCCATGCGGTGAAGGTGTTGATAGGAAGTCTGAATCCCACTTTAAGGGCAAGAGCTCTTAAAACCTGTATATGATCTTTATCTCTTCCGCCGTACTCGTTTTCAAGCTGGATTCCGATTACACATCCCTTGGGGTAAAAATAATCACGGCTCTGAAGATAATACTGAGTATATATTTTTTCCACCTTTTCAAGGTATTTGGGCGAGTTGCTCCTCTTGTCTGTACGCTTCTGGATGAATTTCGGAAATCCTCCGTAAACCACTTCTCCGTGACACCAGGGGCCTATTCTCATAAGTACATACATATTGTGCTTGTCGCAAAGGAAAAGGAATTTTTTCAGATCTCTGTCACCTGAAAAATTAAATTCTCCCTCTTTTTCTTCATGGTAAATCCAGAAGAGATATGTACTTATTATGTTTATTCCGCCGGCTTTCATTTTGAGTATTTCCGTTTCCCAGTCTTCGCTCGGATAACGGGAAAAATGAAATTCGCCCATAACCGGAGTCCAGGGTTTTCCTCCCTTTGTGAGATAACGGTTCGTAAATCCGATGTCACAATGGGTTTCTGAAATTTTCAGCAGTCCATCTTTTATTTCCACGAGACTGTCGCAGTTAAATATTTTCTCCATGAGAAACTCCTTTTAGAAATATATTTTTTTATTTCACCGCCCCGTAAGACGAATATCTTACGGGGCGTAAATTTACACATATAAAAAATCAGAAATTCAGTTTTCTAAACTTACCGGGAGAAATTCCGGTGTTTGAAGTAAAGAAAAAGATGAAATTTGATTCGCTGTTAAAACCGGTTTTGTAGGCTATTTCAGAAATGCTCATATTTGTTTCCCTAAGGCAGTTTTTTGCAACGTTAAGGCGTGTGACCAAAACGTAATCATAGGGGGAATATCCGGTTTGCTGTTTGAAGATTCTTGAAAAATGAGAAACACTCATATGAACCTGTTTGGCAATAGAAGCTACAGTTAAATGTGCTCCCAGATTTTCACTTATATATTTCTGAGCTTCCAGAACACTTTTTTCATAGGTGCTGTTTTTTCTTATTTTTGCGTGCATAACATTTAAAAGTTCACACATCAAAGAATAAATTTCCACAGACATGACACTTTCAGAAAGAGTCTTTTTGCTGCTCAGTGCATGGAAGAGATTTTTAAGAGATTTCTTAACTGATTTTGGATTTGCACAGTTAATTATATTTCCGGCATTAGAGGTAATGAATTCGTATAATTCGGCGGCGCTGGGACCGTCAAAATGAAGCCAAATTGATTCAAAGTATGAATCAGTGTCATATTCATGTGGTTCATAACAGTTGAGTATGACTGTTGAGCCGGCTTCTGCCGGAACTTTTTCGCCGTTTATATATACGTTAAAAGTGCCTTCAATAATGTAGCTTATAAGAAAACTGTCATAGCGTTCTCTTATGAGATGATATCCGTCAACGCAGAAAAAGTGACCCATTGAAAGCGGATAAAAGAGGTGCTTTCTTGCGTTAGGGGAAGGGGAAAAGAAATAAACATCTGATTTGTTTAATACACCCTCTTCATTGCATTTCAAGTAAATCAACTCTCTTTCCTGATAGGATTTCTAAAAATCTTGGAAGATTTTCAAAACTATTTTTGACGCAATGATTATATAATATGGATAAAATATTGTCAAACAAGGTTTATATTTTGTCAGCGATTAGGAGAAGTAAAATGAGCAAAAATTATTCAAAAGTTAAAGTATGGTCGGAAAAGGTTTCAATACCGACTTACGGAGTAGGAAAGCCTGATAAAAACCCGATGTTTCTTGAAAAAAGAGTATATCAGGGCAGTTCCGGCAGAGTTTATCCGCATCCGGTAACTGATAAAATTTTCGACAAAAAAACAAATAAGGAATATACAGCAGTATGGCTCGAGAATGATTTTATCAAAGTCATGGTGCTTCCCGAAATAGGCGGAAGAATACAGAGAGCTACCGATAAAACAAACGACTATGATTTCGTCTATTACAACCACGTAATAAAGCCTGCTCTTGTAGGTTTGGCAGGTCCGTGGATTTCAGGCGGAATCGAGTTCAACTGGCCTCAGCATCATCGTCCCAGCACATTTGATCCGGTTGATTATACATACCGTGAAAATGAAGACGGAAGCGCAACTATTGTTGTAGGCGAAATCGAAAACATGTTCCGCACAAAGGGTATGGCAAGCTTTACTCTTTATCCGGACAGTACATATATCGAGATAAAAGCACAGCTTTTCAACAGAACCGATGTTCCCCAGACTTTTTTGTGGTGGGCAAACCCTGCAGTTCCGGTAAACGATAACACACGTTCAATTTTCCCGCCGGATGTAACAGCGGTTATGGACCACGGTAAGAGAGCGGTTTCAACTTTCCCCATAGCAACCGGAACATATTATAAAGTTGACTATTCAGCAGGCGTAGATATTTCACGCTATAAAAATCTTCCCGTTCCCACATCATATATGGCAGCTAAATCCGATTACGATTTTGTAGGCGGATATGATGACGGAATTGAGGCTGGTATTCTTCACGTTGCAGATCATCATATTTCTCCCGGTAAAAAGCAGTGGACATGGGGCTGCGGAGATTTCGGAAAGGCATGGGACAGAAACCTTACCGATGAGGACGGCCCTTATGTAGAGCTTATGACAGGCTGCTTTACAGATAATCAGCCCGACTTTTCATGGCTTGCACCTATGGAAGAGAAGCGTTTTACCCAGTATTTCATGCCCTACAAAAAGCTTGGCGCTGTTCATAATGCCACAAAAGATCTTGCAATGAATGTCACTGTACAGGGCGGCAAAACTGTTGCGGCACTTTTTGCAACAGGAAATGTCGGCGAAATAACAGCTGAGATCGTTGCAGGCGGAAAAGTGGTAAAGAGCGAAAAGATTACTATGGAGCCCACAGACTATAAAGAGCTTGAAGCTGAAACAGGCAAATTTGACGCTACCGGTGTTAAAGTTGTCATTTACCGCAATGGCTGCGAATATTTAAGCTATCAGGAAAAGAAGGAGAAGAACGAAATACCTTCTCCGGCTGTATGTCCTCCCGAACCGGAGCTTTGCCATACAAACGAAGACCTCTATCTTTACGGACTTCACATTGAACAGTATCGTCACGCTACATATGAAGCTGATAAATACTACCTTGAGGGTCTGAGAAGAGATCCCACCGATATCAGAAAAAATAACGCTTATGGTCTTCTCCTTTTAAAGCGTGGTTATTTCACAGAAAGCCGCAAATACTTTGAGGCAGCTATTAAGAAGGTTACACGTTCAAACCCCAATCCTTATGATAGTGAGCCCTATTTCAATCTGGGACTGAGTATGTTCTATTCAGGAGATATGAACGGAGCATATGATGCCTTTTATAAATCCGCATGGACTTCTGCCTGCTGTGAAAGCGCATTTTACTACCTTGCCGCAATAAGCGCACGCAGAAAAGATTATGAGCTTGCCCTTGAGCACGCTGAAAACGCCATTATCAAAAACGGAAGAAACTATAAGGCACTTGGACTTAAAACATATCTTCTTCGTACTTTGGGCAGAAAAAGTGAGGCAGCTGAAAATGCAAAAGCCGTTCTCAAACTTGATCCCCTCGATCTTATTAGCAGAAGAGAGCTTGAAATCCTCACAGGCGAAAGCTATGAACTTTCAAAGCATATTATCAATGATAATACGGCAATTGAGCTTGCAGCTGAGTATGCAGTTTTCGGAGCATACAGCGACAGTATAGAGGTTCTCGATTCAGTTAACAGTGAGTATCCCCTTGTCTGGTATTACAAAGCATACTATCTTAAAAAGCTTGGAAAGGGAGAAGAAAGCCTTCAGGCGATTAAGAAAGCAGAAGTTCTTCTGCCGGATTACTGTTTCCCACACAGACTTGAAGATATTGTGGTTCTTAAGAGTGCAATTGCAGCAAATCCCACAGGAAGCGCAGCTTATTATTATCTCGGAAATCTCTATTACGATAAAAAGCGCAGCGACGATGCAATGGATTGCTTCAAGCGTTCCGCTGAACTCAATCCCAAATTCCCCACAGTTCACCGTAACTTGTCCCTTGCTTATTACAATAAGCTTGGTAAAGCAGGAGATGCCGTAAGGGAAATGGAGAAAGCTCATGAGCTTGACAGAAGCGATGCAAGAGTTCTTATGGAACTTGATAAGCTTCTCGAAAAGACAGGAGTTTCACCGAAAGAAAGACTTGAAAGACTTGAAGCGGAGCTGGAAACTGTTAAAGAACGTGATGACCTTTATCTTGAGTATATAACTCTTCTCAACCTTGCAGGACGAAATGAAGAGGCATATAAACTTATCACAGAAAGAAAGTTCCATCCGTGGGAAGGCGGAGAGGGAAAAGTTCCCGCTCAGTATGTTTACTCTCTTGTAGCAATGGCTAAAAAAGCGCTTGATGCAGGTAAGTATGCAAAAGCCGGAGGAATTCTTGCAAAGGCATATAAATATCCTGAAAATCTTGGTGAAGGCAAGCTTTTCGGAGCTCAGGAAAACCAGATAGATTACTTTATGGGAATTGCCTGTGCAGGTATGGGACAGGACGACAAGGCAAAGGCATATTTTGAAAAAGCCTCAACCGGACTTAGTGAACCTGCAAGCGCCATGTATTACAACGATCAGCCGCCGGAGACAATTTTCTATCAGGGAATGGCTCTTCTTGAACTGGGAAGAGATGAAGAAGCAAATTCACGTTTTGCAAAACTTGTTTCCTATGCCGACAGACATTTTGACGACGAAGTGGAAATTGATTATTTTGCTGTTTCGCTTCCTGATGTTCTTGTTTTTGATGAAGATCTTGAAGTCAGGAACAAGGCTCACTGCCTGTTTATGAGAGGACTTGGAAGCCTTGGAAAAGGAGAAGTTAAAAAGGCAAATATGAATTTCTCAGCAGCAAAGAGACTTTCTGGAAGTCATTTCGGAGTCAACAGTCATATAAATTTATTTTTAAAAAAATAATCCGAATAAAAGGAGTGCGTAAAACATGAAAAAGTTATTTGCATCAAACGGATTTAAGATCTTTGTGGCTTTGATTGCTATTTTTGCTGTTATTGTCGTAAGCTGCAACATAGTTTTCTATGCAGTTGCCGCCAATGAACAGAAAGGTGAAGCAACAGGATATGCCTGGAGCGAAGACATGGCTTTTGATGAAAGCCTTGTAGAGAAGCTCGAGATGAAAGGCGACAATTTCAAGGTGCTTGTCATAACAGACGTACATCTTCGCAATCACGGTACATTCGCCGCTGCTCTTGGAGTAAACTATATTCTTGACGGTATAAGCAGACCTCGTATTTCCCATATGATAAAGCGTGAAAATCCTGATCTGATCATTGTTACAGGTGATCAGGTTCTTACAAAGTGGAACGATATCGCTACACAGCAGTTTGCAGATTTTATGGACTCCTTTGAAATTCCGTGGGCTCCGGTTTTCGGAAATCACGATATGGAGGGCAGAGCGGATAAAGCAAAGCTTTGCGATATCTATCTTGCAAGTGAATACTGTCTTTTCCAGTACGGTCCCGCTGATCTCAACGGAGCAGGCAACTACATAGTAAATGTTGAAAAGGATGACAAAGCGGTTTACTCATTCTTCCTTTTCGATGACGGCGAACCCATGAATGACAGCTACGGCACAATAAACGAAAAGCAGATTGAATGGTACAAGTGGGCAGTTAAAGGCATTGCAGAAAAAGAGGGTGGAACAGTTAAGAATATGGCTTTCATGCATATAGCTGTTCCGGAATTTTTGGAGATTGCCGAGGATGATTACAAATTTGGAGAGAAAAAGGAAAATCCCGGTATTTCTGAAGCTAACTACGGTTTCTTTGATGCCTTCAAGGCAAACGGCGGAACCCATATGTTTGCGGGACATGACCATATAAACAATTTCTATGGCGAATATGAGGGAGTAGGTCTTTGCTATGTTACAAAGAGCTCATATAACTGCTATATAGATCTCGGTATGCTTGGCGGAACTGTTATAAACATCAACTCTGCCGGTGAAGCACAGGTTCAGCACGTGGAATTTTAAGAGGACGCAATGAAGAAATTTAACTACGATTACAGCCGCACAATGATGATGAAAATCCTTGTTGCAAACCCCGATAATAAGGGCGGATCTAAGGTTTTTCTCACATTTAACGAGGTTCTGGAAATTATTAAAAAGGCAGATGAGCTTACTGCCGGCGCACCTAAAATAATCTATCTTGTGGGCTGGCAGTATTTAGGCCACGATGACAGATATCCCGAATTTTTCGAGGTGAACCGCTTTGCTGCCGGAACCGAAACTGCCGAAGAAGCAAGAGAAAAACTTCTTTGTCTTATAAAAGAAGCTAAAAAGTATCACACAGTTTTATCTCTTCATATAAACTTTTCAGATGCTTATGAAGAGAGCGGACTCTGGGACGAATACCTTAAAAATGACCTGATTGTAAAAAACTCAAAGGGTCAGCCGAGAGTTACAGGTGAATGGAATTCGAGAAAAGCCTATCAGGTACTTTTCAGTAAGGAATATGAAAGCGGATATTTTCAGAAAAGAGCCGATAAGCTTTTGTCACTTCTTCCCTTTGATGAAATCAAAACTCTTCATGCCGATGCATTTTTCGTAAATCCCGGTAAAGGCGTTTCCATAAAAAAGGAAAAAGAGTACAGACGAAAGATGATCGAATACTTTTCAGACAGAGGCGTCGATATTACATCGGAGTTTATCTACCGTGAAAGGGCATTCGGATTCCGCTCACAGTGGGGAAAAAGCGATATTATAGGCTATATCCCTGCTGTATGGAATCTCAGAATGACCCAGAGAGATTTTCTCAAATATCCGCCGTCACTTCTTGCGGGAGGCAGACTTACAAAGGGACTCCAGTGGGATATGGATCTTGAAAAGCTTTTTTACGGCAATATCCATGGTGAGGATCTTTTCGGAAAAGAGGACTGGGAAAACAAATTCTTAAAAGAATTTGCCCTTGTAAATGTCCCTTACCTGTATCTTAATACATTTGAGAGAAAGAAAATCACAGGTCTATTTTCAAACAGAGTTGCGCATTTTTCGGATGGCGTAAAGTCTTATATAAAAGACGAAAAGATCACGAAGAACGGCGAAGTTTTAAAGGAAAACGGAACATTGTGCATTCCTGCCGTGTGGCTTAAGGATACATATTTTGCCTATTCCGATAAAAAGTGTAGCGGTACATATAACATCGGATGTGATGAAGTGGAAATTATCCCCGTAGGCAGCGGCATTTTCAGCGGCAAGGTTAAAACCAATAACGGCAGTCTGACCATTCCCTTTGAGGGCGGCTGCGGTTATCTTATTAAAAAAATTTGAGGGGCGAATATATATAAATGAAAACACTGGGTACATATTTTCAAAACAGTGAAACCGAGCCTTTAAAGTATGGAGAGGTTAATCTTATTAACCCTCCCCGTCAGAGACTCAGAGGCGAGGAAAAACTGACAGGTATTGAAGCCTTTCCCGTATTCAACGGCTTTTGCGGTACTGATTTTGAGCTTATGAAAATGGGCAGAGCAGGCAATCTCAATGCAAAATTCCCGGAGGGAGAAAAAAGACTTATTAACGGTCATGAGAGCGTTGTGTGGGTTCCCTCTGAGAACAGATTTGCCATTGTCCTCATAAGAGGCGGCGACAGCTGCGATCCCACACGCTACACTGAGGATGAAACTTATTTTGAGTACGGCTGCGACGGAGCGGACGGACTTTTCTGCGACAAAAACTATTTTAATCCTCAGATGCTCCTGCATCTTCCCGAAAAATATGAGGGACTTAAAAAGCTTCCACTTTCACTGGCAAAAAAGCTTGTGTTCTCAGACCCTTATGCCTGCGCTGTATTCCAGCACGAGCGTATGGAAGATATCGGAATGGCTCAGAATTTCCGTGTTGAAAAGGCAAAGAGAAAGTGCTCTGACGCTGAGGCTATGGAGTACGCAAGAGAGAGCACCTTTGACAGGGTTGTAATTTTCGGCCTTGGCACAACAGGACTTTTTATAGGCGATCAGATAAGACGCAATCATGAAAATGCAAAAATTCTCTTTGTGGGTAGAAGCTCCGAAGAAACAGCAAAGGTTAAGTTTGCAAAGGAAGTTGTAAAAGCCGATTATCTCTGCACCGATTCAATGAGCGAAGCGGAAACAGCAGAAAATATAATTAAGAAAATTGGAGGAAGAGCTACTGTTTTCGTAGGTGTAAGCGGTACGAATGTTGAGCACCGTGTGGCTTTTGAGCATAAAGTTCTCGGATGCAACGGAATATACAACAGCTTTTCCTTAGGACCGAAAATTACATTTGATACAATGCCCTTTGGCTTTGAAAATCACGTGATTTTCGCATCAATTAACTTTACTCAGGCACATATGGAAAAGGCAATAGAAATTCTCAGTGAGAGCCGCTTTGACGAAATAGTGGAGCTCATTGACAAGGAAGAGTTTATTGCCGATCCCATTTATGCATATGAAAACAAAATCTATTCAAAGGCAGCTCCCCTTAAAACGGCCGTTGTCTGGAACAAAAATTACATGGAGATGGAAAAATAATGAAAACAGTTCAAATCATCGAACCGGGTAAAATTGAAATCAGAGAGGCCGAAATGCCCCAGCTTAAAGAAGGCGAAGCACTTCTTAAAATCCTTTACTGCGGAATCTGCGGCGCAGACGTTGCAAGCTTTACCGGCAATCAGCCTTTCACAACCTACCCCAGAATCCCCGGCCATGAGTTCAGCGCTGAAATCGCACAGATCGGCGAAAATGACAGAGGACTTAAAGTAGGCGATATCGTAACAGCTAATCCCTATTTTAACTGCGGAGACTGCTATTCATGCAGAAGAGGCCTTGTAAATGCCTGCACTGATAACCGTACAATGGGTGTTCAGAGAGACGGCAGCTTTGCTGAGTATGTTGCAATGCCCATTGAGAGAATCTATCCCGGCAAGGGACTTTCTGCAAAAGAACTTGCACTTATTGAGCCTTTCTCAATCGGATACCACGCTCTTTCAAGAGCTGAGGTAAAAGAAGGAGACAACGTTCTCATTATGGGTTCAGGTCCTATCGGTCTTTTCGCTCTTATTTCAGCAAAGCAGAAGGGCGCAAAAGTTGCAATTGCCGACCTTCTTGATAACCGTCTTGCTCTTGCCAAGGAATACGGCGCAGATATGGTTATAAATACAGGTAAAGAAGACCTTTCCGCAAAGTCAGCTGAATTTACAGACGGTAACGGCTTCGATGTATGCGTTGAGGCTTGCGGACTTCCTGTAACGTTCCTTTCCTGCATTGAGCAGGCTGCTTTCGGAGCAAACATTATCCTTATCGGTAACGGCAAAAAGGATACAACTTTCTGCCATTCCATTCTTTTAAAGAAAGAGCTCAACGTTTTCGGCAGCCGTAACTCCTACGGCAAGGACTTCCTTGCACTTATCGATATGGTTGCAGATGGCAAAGTTGACGTTCTCAAAATGGTAAGCGGCGTTTACGAAATGGATAATGCAATTGAAGCTTTCAAGGCTCTTGCAAATAATAAGGGCGACCTTGCAAAACTTCTTGTAAAAATCGGCTGAGGTGATATTATTATGACAGAGAGAATAATTCAGTTCGGCGAGGGAAATTTCCTCAGAGGTTTTGCCGATTACTTTATACATAAACTTAACGAAAAAGGACTCTTTGACGGCAGCGTAGTTATCGTTCAGCCTATTGCAAAGGGACTTACAGATACAATCAATGCTCAGAAGGGCGAGTATAACCTGTATCTTCGAGGAATTCAGGACGGAAAAGAAGTCTGCGAGCACACAAAAATTCAGAGCGTATCAAGGGCAATAAATCCCTATGAGGATTTTGATGCATACCTCTCTCTTGCAGACGATCCAAATTTCCGCTTCATTATTTCAAACACAACAGAAGCAGGCATTGCCTATGATGATTCCTGTGAGATAACAGATGCGCCGCCTTCATCATTCCCTGCAAAGCTTACAGTTTTGCTTAACGAGCGCTTCAAGAAAGGACTTAAAGGTTTTATCATCCTTTCCTGCGAGCTCATTGACCACAACGGCGACGAACTTAAAAAGTGCGTTCTCAAATATGCCGATAAGTGGAATTTAGGCGAGGACTTCAAAAAGTGGCTTGTGGAGGAAAACAGCTTCTGCAATACACTTGTTGACAGAATCGTAACAGGTTATCCGAGAGAAGAGGCGGAGAAACTCTGCGAAGAGCTGGGATATGAAGATAAGCTCCTTGATACAGCAGAGATCTTCCACCTTTGGGTAATTGAGGGACATTTTGAAGATGAGCTTCCTCTTCAGAAAGCCGGCTTCAACGTTGTCTGGACAGATGACGTAACACCCTACAAAAAGCGTAAGGTAAGAATCCTCAACGGCGGACATACCTCAATGGTAACAGGTGCGCTTCTTTCAGGTCTTGAAACAGTTGGTCAGTGCGTAAACGACGAGGTAGTGGGCAATTTCCTTAAAAAGTGCCTGTTTACTGAAATTGTACCTACACTGGGCGGCAGCGCAGAGGACGAAAATTTTGCAAACGCCGTACTTGAGCGTTTTGCAAATCCCTATATAAAGCATATGCTTCGTTCAATCGCTCTTAACAGCGTAAGTAAGTTCTCAGTTCGTGTACTTCCCACAATTTTAGAGTACAAAGAGCAGCAGGGTGAATATCCTCTTTCTCTTACAATGGCTCTTGCAGCGCTTATTGAGTTTTACAAAACAGATAAGCCTCAGGATCTTCCCGAAGTTGAGGAGTTCATGAAGAAAGCTTCTGTGGAAGAGATTCTTAAGAACAAGGAGCTTTGGGGCAGCGATATTTCCGATATTAAAAAGGATGTAGAAATCTGCCTTAATAAAATTCACACTCTCGGTATGAAGAGGGCTATGGAATGGACAATTTAAAGGGATTCATTAAAATACATGAAAACGATAATGTTGCGGTAAATATTGAAACAGGACATAAAAAAGCCCTTTGTCATATAAACAAGGGCGAAAAGGTTATAAAGTACGGCTTCCCCATCGGTGTTGCTACGGAAGATATAAACGAGGGCGACCATGTACATTCTCATAACCTTAAAACAGGTCTCAGCGACATTTTGGATTATCAGTACACTCCTGAAATTCCGGGAGTAAAGCCTTTGGAAGCTCCGGAAATAATGGCTTATGAGCGTGAAAACGGGGAAATCGGTATAAGAAACGATATATGGATAATAAACACTGTTGGCTGCGTAAACAAAACTGCGGCAATCCTCAGTGAGAAGACAGGCGCTTTTACCTTTCCCCACCCTTATGGGTGCAGCCAGCTTGGCGATGACCATAAGACCACTCAGAAAATTCTCTGTGGTCTTATAAAGCATCCCAATGCAGGCGGCGTGCTTGTGCTCGGCCTCGGATGTGAAAACAATAATATCCCCGAGCTTAAAAAGGTTTTAGGGGAATACGATGAAAAAAGAGTACGCTTTCTTTCTGTTCAGGATTGCAGTGATGAAATTGCTGAGGGCGTAAAAATAATTGAAGAGCTCAAAGCTCAGGCTGCAAAGGATAAAAGAGTACCTGTAAGCGCTTCAAGACTGAAAGTGGGACTTAAATGCGGAGGCAGTGACGGATTTTCCGGAATTACTGCAAATCCCCTTGCAGGTCAGTTTACAGATATGTTTACCGCAATGGGCGGATGTGCGGTGCTGTCAGAGGTTCCCGAAATGTTTGGAGCCGAGACAATACTCATGAACCGCTGCGTTTCCCGTGAAGTGTTTGATAAAACCGTAAATCTTATAAACGATTATAAGAGATACTTTATGGCTCACGGTCAGCCAGTTTATGAAAATCCGTCTCCCGGAAACAAGGCGGGCGGAATCACAACCCTTGAGGAAAAATCTCTTGGCTGTGTTCAGAAAGGCGGCAGAGCTCCCGTTGTGGATGTCCTTGATATCGGCGAAAAGTGCGTTAAAAACGGACTCAGCCTCCTTAAAGGACCCGGCAACGATATTGTAGCGGTTACAAATCTTACCGCTTCCGGATGCCACATTATCCTCTTTACAACAGGCAGAGGAACGCCTCTGGGTGCTCCTGTTCCCACAATAAAGATAGCTACAAATAATTCAATCAGGGATAAAAAGCCTCACTGGATTGATTTCGGAGCGGGAGATATGCTCGAGGGAGCAAATCTTTCTGAAAAACTCAAAGACTATGTCTTTTCAGTGGCTCAGGGAGAGCTTACCAATAACGAAAAGAACGGATACAGAGAAATCGCTATTTTTAAGGACGGTGTTACACTTTGATTATCGACGCACATCTTCATCTTTGGAAAAAGCAGGACGGACTTGTTGACGGAAGAAAAGTTATCCCCCTTAAAAACGGACAAAGTGATTTCGGCGGAGAAATAAGGCAGATGATGCCTCCTTATATGACCGACGGAGTGAACAGCGCAGAGGTACTCCTTGCCAATATGGATTACGCAGGAGTATCCGCCTGTGCCGTAACTCAGGAGGAAATTGACGGAAATCAGGATGAATATCTTTTGGAAGTAAAGAAAAATTATCCCGAAAGATTCCGTGTATGCTCCCTTTACCGTGAGGGTATGCCCTATACCCTTGAGGGATTTGACGGCATAAAGCTCTGTGCAGGAAGATTAAAGACCCAGGATCTCACAAAGCACTTTGAGGTATTTGAAAATGCCTGCAAAAAGGGAAAGTATGTTTCTATTGATCTTGCCGACGGAGATGCTCAGACAGGGGCTATGCAGGAAATCATCTCCCAGCTTCCCGATCTCAAAATAGCCATAGGACATTTTGGAATGGTTACCCGTGAGGGCTGGAAAGAGCAGATTCGCCTTGCAAGAAACAAGAATGTGTTTATAGAAAGCGGCGGAATAACCTGGCTTTTCAACAGTGAGTTTTATCCGTTCCCGTCTGCTGTGAAAGCTATAAAAGAGGCGGCTGAAATTTGCGGTATGGAAAAGCTCATGTGGGGCAGCGATTACCCCAGAACCATGACCGCTATTACATACAAAATGAGCTATGATTTTGTTTTAAAATCAAAGGAGCTCAGCGACGGAGAGAAAAAGATGTTCCTTGTCGAAAACGCTATGAAATTTTATGGTTTTAAGAACCTTACGGAACCTAAAAAAATAAAAAACATGGTAGAGGATTGAGTTTTATGAGCGAAACAAATAAGACCGTCTTGATTTCCGCCTCTGACTTCGGTGTAAAGCCAGGCAGAGAAGTTGCAAAGGAGCTTACGGCTCTTTTCAAAAGTATTTCGGAAACTCAAGGGGAAAAAGAGCTGTACTTTGAACCGGGCGAATATTTTATTGACGCATCAAAGTGCGAAAAAGAGATGTTCTTTATTACGAACACAGTCGGTGACAACGAGTTTAAAAAGGGAGAGGTTCCCCATGAAAACAGAGCGGCGCTCAGTCTTAAAGGCATAAATGATCTTTGTATAAAAGGTGAGGGAGCCGTATTTGTAATTGACGGTCAGTCTACCAATATGGCAATCAGAGATTGCGAAAATATAACTGTTGAAGGCATAACTTTCAAAGCTGTCAGTCCGGATATGCACGAACTGGCGGCCGAGAAGGTTACGCCTTTTTACGTTGATTTTCGACTTGACAGGGAAAGCAATTATGTAAAGACAGAAAAAGGCTTTGCCTTTAAAGGTACTGATTATCAGGTAGATTTTACAGACTGTGCTTTGAATGCCCACTGGATAGGCAGAATAAGAGAAAAATCAATGGATTCCGTAAGAAGAGTAAGCCATCCTCTTCTTGGCTGTCACAAAATAAAGGAACTGGGCGACCGACTGTTCAGAGCATATTATTTTGTCCCACGAGGAATTAAAAAAGGTGACAGATATTATCTCTTTGACGTAAGAAGAAAGTATGCTGGAATTTTTGCTGAGAGATGCAAAAATCTTACTCTCAGAGAGGTTAAGCAGAGGTTCAATTATTCACTTGCCCTTGTAGCTCAGGACTGTGAAAACGTAAATGTAGAAAAGGTTGACTTTTCTCCCGAAAAGGGCGGAGCAAGGCTTATGGCATCTGTTGCGGACTTTATGCAGATATGCATGTGCCGAGGCGATGTAAATATAACTGACAGCTTCTATCAGGGAGCCGGCGACGACTGCCTCAATGTTCACGGAATACATTTCAAAATAGATAGTATGGAAAAAACATCTGACGGCGGAGAAATGAAAGTAAAATTCATGCATCCCCAGAGCCATGGTTTCAATCCCCTGAGAGTGGGTGACGATATTGAGTATATCGACACAAAATCAATGCTCAGTAAGGGAAAGGCAAAAATACTTTCCTCTTCTCTTTTAGATGAATATACAATTTCTCTTTCCGTTGATTCCCTTGATGGAGCGGAAAAGGGAATGGTAATTGAAGATGTAACCGCTTGTCCCAATCTTTATTTTGCAGGCAATGAGCTTACAAGAATAATAACAAGAGGACTTCTTATTACCACAAGAGGCAAAGTTGTTGTTGAGAACAATATTTTTGCCGATACACAGATGAGCAGCATACTTTTCTCAGACGATGCCAAGAGCTGGTATGAGAGCGGAATGGTCTGCGACGTAACTATCAGAAATAATAAGTTCTATACCTGCGGCGGTGGTAAAAACATCTGGATGCTTCCGGAAAACTCAGTGCACGAGGGAGCAGTTCACGGCGATTTCCTTATTGAGGGCAATACCTTTGCAAGTCCCAAAAACGGAGGAATCAGCGCAAAATCCACACGCAGCGTAACTATCAGAAACAACGAAATAGTTGGTAAAAGAAAGAATTTTCTCACCGTCAAAAATGTTGATAGACTCGATTCAGATATCTGATTGATTTTTGGAGAGGCAATATGAGTGATTTAATCAAGGATTATCTTGTCAGGATTGATGAGGTTATAGAAAAGGGCGAATATAAGGATAACTGGGAAAGTCTTTCCCAGTATCCTGTTGCCAATTGGTACAAAGAGGCAAAGTTCGGTGTATTTATTCACTGGGGTGTCTATGCCGTTCCGGCATATTTCAGCGAATGGTATTGCCGACTTATGTACTACAAGGGAAATCCCGTATATTGGCATCACAGAAGAAAATACGGTAAAAATTTCAATTACCGTGAATTTATCCCCATGTTCAAGGCTGAAAAATTTGACGCTGACAACTGGGTGAAGCTAATAAAGGATGCCGGAGCAAAATTTATGATGCCGGTTGGCGAGCATCACGACGGCTTTAAGATGTATGACAGTGACCTTAATGAGTGGACCAGTGTTAATATGGGTCCCAAAAGGGATATTTTAGGGGAACTGAAAGCTTCCTGTGAAAGAAACGGAATGATTTTTTCAACTTCCAGCCACAGAGCGGAGCACTTTTGGTTTATGAACGGCGGCAGAACCGTAGGGTATGATAACGAAACCCTAGACGAAAAATACCGCTCCCTTTACGGTCCCTGTGTGGGAGTGCATAAGAGAAACAATCTCTACACTCTTCTTAAGCAGGAACACGGAATAGAGCCCACAAAAGAGTGGCTCGAGGACTGGCTTGTATCTTCCTGCGATCTTATAGACCGCTATGAGCCTGCATCTTTGTTTTTTGACTGGTGGGTTTCCTACAAGGCTTTCAGACCTTATCTTAAAAAATTCCTTGCCTATTATTACAACCGTTCCCTCCAGTGGGGCAAAGAAGTGTGCGTTTATTATAAGTCCGATGCCGCAATGTATAATTGTGCCATATTTGACAGAGAGCGTGGACAGCTTCCGGGAATAAGTCCATATATATGGCAGAGCGAAACTTCAACGGCAAGAAATGCATGGTCATACTGTACCACAAATAAATTTAAGTCCCCCGAGGAAATAGCCTGCAACATGACCGACGTTATTTCCAAAAACGGATGCTATGTTCTGAATATCGGCCCTAAAGCAGACGGAACAATTTGTGACGAGGAGCTTAAAATTCTCAGCGAAATGGGCAGATGGACAAAGAAAAACGCCGAAGCAATCTGGGGTACTTCTCCTTATAAGGTTTTCGGAGAGGGTAAAGTACAGAAAAACGGTTCTTTCAGTGAGAAATACGATTACACTGAAAAGGATTACCGTTTTACATACAGAAACGGTGTGATTTACGCTTTTGTTCTTGTTCCCGCAGGCAGAAAAGAGTTTAAGATTAAATCCCTTGCCCACAGTATGGATATGTTCAATTTTGTAATTAAAAACATCACTGTTCTCGGTGAGGGTACACCAGCAAAGTATGATATTTCTAAGAAGTATCTTACAATCAGAACCCCCGAAAAAATTACTGATACAATGCCCGTATGTTTTAAAATTGAGGTAGACTGATGAAAGAATATATTTGCAGTGCATTTAATACAAAGATAAAATTTAATCCTTGTTCCAGCCGCTATACAGTTGAAAGCAATGGCGGAACATGGGTGAACACAGGAAGAAAGCCCTACATTATTTTGAGAAAAAAGGTAGGCAAAAAATATATTTATACATACCGTCCTTTTTCTCTTGCAGGAGAAAAAATCCATAAGGTTACGGAAAATGCAATTGAAAGCAGATACAGCGGATTTTTCGCTTTCGGTAAGAAGTATGATTTTACCCTTGTATGTACCGCTAAAATAACAGGAGAGGGTAAAGCGGAGTTTTCCGTAAGAGCCGAGAATGAAACAGGCATGGATATTCACGCCGTAGCTTATCCGGCGCCCTTCAATGCCTTAAATCCTGACAGCAATGCTTATACAGTTGATACAATGCGTCAGGGCGTGCTTATTCCCGACGGCTGGAAGCAGAACAGACTTTCACTTTTCCTTATTACAAAGTATTGGAGAAAGGTGAATACAGGCGACTGTTATATGCCTTTCTGGGGAAGAGTCAGCGGAAAGAAAGGTTTCCTTTCTATAATCGATACTCCTTATGATTCCACAATTTTTTCGGCAAACGGAAAAAACAAAGCCATTTTGAACGGTGTCAACTGGATGTCCTCTTTAGGCAAGCTTTCCTATGAACGCCGCATAAAAATGGAGTTCTATGCCGACTGTGATTACAACACAATCTGTAAAGGATACAGGAATTATCTTATAGAAAAAGGCGAGCTTGTCACAATAGATGAAAAGATAGAAAAAAATCCCAATGTGAAAAAGCTCATTGACACTCCGGTTTTGCATACAAGCATTTATACAACCATTCACCCGAAGTCAAATTATTATGATAAAAAGCATCCCGAAAAGAATCAGACTCTTTCCGCAACCTTTGACCAAAGAGCTGAGGAGTATGCAAAATACAAGGATATGGGTCTTGAAAGACTTTATATTCACACCGACGGCTGGGGAGAAATGGGATATGATAATAACCATCCTTATGTACTTCCTCCCTGTCCTCAGGCAGGCGGATTTGAGGGTATGAAGCGTCTTTGCGACAAATGCGATGACCTCCAATATGTGTTCGGTATCCACGACCAGTACAGAGATTTTTATTACAGCTGCAAAAAGTTTAATATGAATCTTGCTGTTGAGAATATTGACGGCGGACATCCCTATTGCAGCGTATGGTTCGGAGGCCCTCATACATGGCTTTGTGCGGCAAATGCCAAAAAGTTCCTTGAAACAACCCATAAGGAACTTGAGGAGCACGGTATATTCATAAAGGGAGCATATCTTGATGTTTTCTCTATTATGTGGGGCGATGAATGCTTTAATCGAGAGCATCCCGCTACAAGAGAAGAGAGCATAAAGTATCGTGGCGAATGTTTCGATTATCTCAGAGGAAAGGGAATAATCGCATCTTCCGAGGAGCCGGGCTCACAGATGATAAATTATCTTGACCTTGTGCACCATGCTCCCTATGCTGTAAGACCCCAGGAAAAAGGTGTTGCAGTAGGTGTTCCCACACCATTCCTTAACCTTGTTTATCACGACTGCGTTTTCGGCCCATGGTGTGTTGACGGCATCGGCGGCTGGGGAATTCCCGACGGTGATGCAGGATTCCTTCACTGCATTCTCAACGCTCAGACTCCATATTTTGGACCTTATGATGAAGACGGCAAGGTGCTTTCAGATGAAGAACTTAAAAAGCGTATTGCAAAAGTCAAGGAAGCCTGCGCAGTGCAGAAACGTCTTTACAATAAAGAGATGGTAAGCCATAAGTTCCTCGATGAAAACAGAAGAAAGCAGGAGACTCGTTATTCAGACGGTACTGTAATAACCGTTGATTTTGATAAAAATACATACAACGTCTCTTACGGAGAATAAGACAGGAGCAGAAAATGGAAAAATTAAAGTATTCATCTCCGGCATATGTCTGGAGAAGTGCGCTGCCTTTAGGCAACGGCACTATTGGCTTTATGGTTTACGGCGGACGCCGTAAAGAGAAAATCGGTGTAAACGACTGTACATTGTGGTCAGGTTATCCGAAAGACTATAACAGCGAGGAAAGCCTTAAATATCTTCCCGAAGCAAGAAAGCTTATTTTTGAGGGAAAGAACAAAGAGGCTGACGATCTGGTTCAGAGCAAGCTCTGCGGATTTTACAGCGAGGCTTATATGCCTCTCGGAGAAATTGATATTTCTTTCCTTAACGCAGGACTTTTCGGACAATACAGCCGTGATCTCAGTCTCGAAAACGCCGTACATACAGTAAAAAGCTGTGGCTTTAAAAGAGAAGCCTTTGTTTCGTATCCTCACAAAATCGGAGTTTACAAAATAGAAAACTCAAAGGGCTTTTCCGTTAAGGTATCGGCAAAGAGCAAACTTCGTTCTGAGTCTTTCGTAAACGGAGCACTTTATCTTACCGGAAACGCACCGGATTATGCAGCACCAAATTATCTGAGAACAGAAACTAATCCAATTCGTTACAACGAAGGCAAAGGTATGGCCTTTGCAATGGGAATAAAAATTGCAACGGACGGCGAAATCTGTGGCGGAAAAGATAGTGTAACAGTAAAAAATGCAAAAGAAGTTATCCTTTATGTTACAACAGCCACAGGCTTTAAAGGCTACGACCAAATGCCCGAAACCGACAGAAAGATAACGGCCGACAAGTGCAGAAAAGCCCTTGAAGCAGTTACAGATTCTTATGAAACTATCAAGGAAAAGCACATTGCTGACTATAAGGCAATCTATGACCGTCAGAACATTTCTCTCGGAGATGAGAGCGATGAGGATACAGATAAACTCATAAAGAAAGCTAAAAAGGGTAATACCGAAACAGCTCTTGCTGAGCTTTTCTATAAGTTCGGTAAATACATGACCATTCAGGGCAGCCGAAAAGGCGGTCAGGCTCTTAACCTTCAGGGACAGTGGAACGATTCTCTTCGTCCGCCGTGGAGCAGTAACTATACTGTAAATATCAACACTCAGATGAATTACTGGGGCGCAACCTCCGCAAACCTCGCTGAGTGTATGGAGCCATATGTAAATCTTGTTTATGAGACAATGCAAAACGGTAAAAAGACTGCAAAAGTCAATTACGGCTGCGACGGATTTGCCTGCAACCATAATGTTGATATCTGGCGCAAAACTCCTCCCGTACAGGGAAGTGCAAGCTATATGTATGCGCCCTTATGCGGAGCATGGCTTTCAAACGAGCTTTACTCTCATATGAAAAACGGCAATCTTGAAGAGTACCGTGACAAGATTCAGGAGATAGCTCTTGAAGCTGCAAAGTTTGTAAAAGATTATCTTGTAATGCATGACGGATACTATGTAACCTGTCCTTCTGCTTCACCTGAGGCAGCCTTTAAAAAGGACGGCTCAACATGCTCTCTTGATTATGCCAGCGCTTTTGAAATCGGTATTTCAAAACAGGCAATGGAAAACTGCCTTGAGTTCACCGATGACGAAAACCTTAAAGAAGAACTCAGCGACCGTCTTTCAAAGCTCTATCCCTTTAAAGAGGGTTCAACAGGTATCTGCGAATGGCATGAGGATGTGCCCATAGCCGAAAAGGGTCACAGACATTTTTCACCTCTTTACGGATTTTATCCTGCAAGAGTCATCAAGTATTACAGTAGTCCCAAAGAGAGAGAATGGGTTGAAAAACTCTTTAATTACCGTACTGATAATTCTTCAAGTTATATCGGCTGGAGCGCAGCTTGGGCAATCTGCCTTGCCGCACGTCTTCACAGAGGCGAAAAGGCTCTCCATGTTATTGAAAACATGCTCGGACACTCCGTCTTTAAAAACCTGTTCTGTGTTCATCCTCCGTTCCTTTTCCAGATTGACGGAAACATGGGCTTTATCGCAGGCATAAACGAGATGCTTGTTTACTGTGAAAACGATGTCTGTGAACTTATTCCGGCAGTACCTGAAAAGTGGAAAACAGGAAGCGTTAAGGGAATGGTTGTAAACGGAACCGAAATTTCATTTAAATGGGAAAACTCAAAGGTTACAGAAATTTCTGCTTCAAAGCCTTTAAAGGTTTTAAATAGAAATTTAAGCGATAAATGTGTTGTCTCCGGCGAAATAGTTCTTACGGAAAGCTGCTGACACACGAGGAGGAAACTATGAAAAGTACTATTTCAGAAGGTCTTTTAAAGCTGAAAACTTACTGGAAAACTCCGCCCAAGGGATATCAGGTATCCTATAAGGAGTTTGTCAACCTCTCAATGGGCTATGGCGGTATTTCGTTTTTGAGTGTTCTCATAACCTGGACCACAATCGCCATGAACATTCAAATGATGATAACCTATTTCAAGGTTACATCAGGTATGGTATTCGTTCTTACTATGCTCAGTTCATTGATTGCTCTTGTAAGATCCCCGATACTGTCAATGATTATTGATAACTCAAATTCCAAAAAGGGCAAATTTAAGCCATTCCTTATTTGGTCTGCTATATTGACAGCGGTTTCTTTCGGACTTATTCCCTATATTCCCCAGGGCTGGACAGAAAATATATTGTGGAGCTTTTCAATACCTGAAATACCTATTTTAGGTGTGGCGGCTTCCAAGATAAGTCTGAGTATGGCAGTTGTTGTAATGTTTGTACTTATTCAGATAGGAACATTTTTCAGCACACTTCTTAATCAGGCCATGGCAGGAATTGAGCAGACTATTTCCAGCGTCGCTCAGGAAAGAGCCAATATAGGCGCATTCCGTGGCCTTATCTGCAATATTCCCAGTTCCGTAGTTAATGTTGTAATGCCGGCTCTGGCAGGTATGTTTTTCTCGGTAGGTGCTGTAACAGGTATGAATAATATCTGGCTTTACCGCATCTTCTTCCCCATATGTTCCGTAGGCGGTATTTTGTTTGTTCTTTTTGCCTACTTCGGCACAAAGGAAAGAATTGTTGTAAATAAAAAGTATGTTGCAAAGGTTAAGTTCTGGGAAGGTGCAAAGGAACTTTCTTCCAACAAATATTTCTGGATTATAACAATTCTCGGAGTTGTAACTGGTATAAGGGCTCAGGCAAATATATATCTTTGGGTATGTACATACGGAATCGGCGGCAAAGCCGGAGATACCGCAATGGCTATATGCAATATTGTTTTGAATAACGCTCTTATTCCCGGAATGGTTTTCGGCCCCATGCTTATTAAGCGTTTCGGAAAGCGCAACTGTCTGCTTGTTGCAAATACGATTTTTGTTGCCATGGTAGCGGTGCAGCTTGCAGCAGTTAATAACCCATATCTTATTCTTGTATGCATTTTCTTCCAGAATCTCTGCGGTGGATTTTATTATATTGCAACTGTTATGGTTTCCGACGTTCTCGACTATCAGCAGTGGAAAACCGGAAAGCGTCTTGAAGGCTTCTGGCAGAATTATACGGCTTTTATTTCTACTCTCATCGGTCTGTTTACCGGTATGCTTGCACCGCTCTTCCTTTCTTTCGGTGGTATCGGTTTCGGTGACGATATAAATGTTGCCCTGCAGAACCATGATTTGATGGTAAATGCATTTAAGTATACAACTATTTTGGCTCTCATCGGCGCAGTGCTCTCAGCTGTTCCCATGTTCTTCTATGACCTTACGGAGAAAAAACATGCAGATTATGTACGTGTGCTGAAACTCCGTGCAGCAACGGATAACTATAAATCCAATGAGCTTCAGGATGAGGATATAATCAATGTTACAGAGATTATCAAAGAAGCCCGTGAGGATAAAAACGAATTTGTTCTTGAGGAAATGAAGAAGTACAGTTTCCTTGATACTATAGCTTCCGGATATGATGAGGCAATGGCAAGAGTCAGGGAGCGTGAAGAGCAGGAAAGACGTGAAGCTCTGGAACGAGAAAATGAGCTTAAAGAAAAATCCAAAATGAGAAGAAGGAAGAAATAATATGAAAAAGACAGTATTTAAAACCTTTGCGGTAATTATGGCTTTGGTACTTGTTATTCTTTCCTTTGCCGGCTGTGGAGGAGACTATGAAAGAAGTGACGATACAGTGTTCACAGTACTTCAGATAACTGACGTTCACATTGTCAACGATGAAAAGAAGGATGCAAAGGCATTCAAGACCATTGATGCAATGCTCGAAGAGACAAAGCCAGATATGATTGTTGTTACAGGCGATATCACAAGCGAGCACGACAATCTTACAGCTATTAAAAAGTTCTGCGAATACATTGAGCCTAAGAAAATTCCGTGGACATTCACTTTCGGCAATCACGATGCAGAGGGCGCTGTTTCAAAGGAAGAAATCAGCGATTATCTTGAAACACTGGAGTACTGCATTTATGAGCGTGGCGATGAAAACATCACAGGTATGGGTCATTATTACTATACTATCCACGATGAAAACGACAACGCCGTAATGAGCCTTATTATGATGGACAGCAATATGTATCCTGATAAGTCACTGGGCGTTGAGGGATACGACAAGTTCCATGACGATCAGGTTCAGTGGTACAAAAATACAATAAAGAAAATCGCCCTTGAGGAAAACGGCGATGAAACAAAGGTTGTACCGTCCCTTGCATTTTTCCATATTCCGCTCTATGAGTTCACACAGGCTTATAATGAGGCAAAGGAAAATGGTGAAATCATCTCCGGCTGGCGTTTTGAAAAGGAATACGGCCCCTATGAGGATGACGGTATGTTCGAGGCAATGCTCGAAATGGGCAGCACCAAGGGCGTATTTGTTGGACACGACCATATGAACAACTATTCCGTAAACTACAAGGGAATAAGATTTACATACGGC
>UQGM01000012.1 GCA_900540535.1 uncultured Oscillospiraceae bacterium
TGCGCAGACTTTTTACCGCCTGCGAACGAGTCGCACTCACCCAGAAATCCTCTCCCACCTTTCCCTCCCCCTTTGTGTTGGCAATGAGTGTTGTTACCAGCTTCAGAATGTCTTTTTCAGAATGAATATATGCAAAAGGGTTATAGTGCATGGATTTTCTGAAATTGATGGTATTGAGAATCTTGATACGATACGGCTCATAAATCACTTTGCCGTTTTTATCCTTAACAGGTTTACCGTTCCTATCAAGTTTCGGCGCACCGTGCTGAAGCATCTTACCGCACTCTAATAATATTGTACCCTTGGGATCTGTGACAACATATGAACTATGCATCTGCATAAGGTTAGGTTTAAGCCAGAATCTTGTCTTTCCGCTTCCCGAACCACCGATCACCAGCACATTTTTGTTTCGTGCAGTTTTAGGGTCTTTCGGTCGACTATTCATTGTCAGGCTCTCGGTTTTTGTTAGGATAACATTGTTTCGAAATACAGGGTCAATGAACGAAGCAATATCCTCATGAGTTCCCCACCTAGCTGAACCGTACTCAATGCCGTGACGGTATTTTTTCGCATTTTTGCCTTTTAAATAAACGGCTAAACGCAGACCGGCGCCAAATAAAATTCCAATAAGCAAATCAAAAGGATGAAGACTTGGCCAAAAGCTTTTGAGAGTCACAGGAAGAACAGAAAATAAGGACAGCAATTTCTCCGAAGCATTTGTTCCTTCAGCCATTCTCCAAGCTTCACCGAAATTTGTGGCAAAAAGTCCAAGCAGGATATACGGCAAGTTAGGCAAAATCAGCTTTTTGATATTAAACTTATTCTTCATCGCTCCAGATCCTTTCGATTTGTCCTCTCTACAACTGCATTTTTGATAAGCTCTTTGAATTTACTGAGTTTAACCAGAACCGAAGAACGCTCCGATTTCTCTGCTTTTTTGACCTTTTTGTTTGTATACTCGGTAAATGCAGAGGTTAATGCATCGGCATCCCTTGCCTTAAAGAAAATAAGGTACTTTTGGGGAGAACTGCTGCGGTCTTTTTTAACTGCATAATCGACACCGTATTTTCGCGCAATTTTTTCAAATTCCTTGATGGATGGATCTGTAATCTCAATATTTGAGACGCCTTGATTTTGACCTACAAGCTGTTTGACAGTCTGCTTTCCCCTGTGTTTTACCGGAGCATCCCTGCTTCTTTGCATCTTCTTTTCTTTGCGGTGAACCATGTATTTTGTTACGGCGGATTTCAAGAGTCCTGCCGTAAACTTTGAGCCGCTGACTATCAGAGTCAGCGTTCTGTTTTCTATGTCCTCCTGCATGGATCATCGCCTCCCTTCATCTGAATTTCCATATATGGTTTTTAAGCTAAGGACGAAGAATCACTATTTTTCGGCAACGTACAAATCAGGACAGTTAAGACTAATTTTCAATATTAAAACAATGACAAAAAGCACCCAGTTGCGTATGCAGCTGAGTGCTTTTATTACAATTATTCTAATAATATTGCTTGCTGAATATTAATAGTTTTCTTTTCTTACTTCAAAATATCCTTTCGGATAATGGCATATCGGGCAGTTCTCGGGAGCCTCTATGCCTACTACAACATGTCCGCAGTTGCGGCATTCCCAGATAGTAACACCGCTTTTCTTAAACACTTCCATAGCCTCTACATTCTTCAGAAGCGCACGATATCTTTCTTCATGCATTTTCTCAATAGCGGCAACTCCACGGAACTGTGCAGCTAACTCCATAAAGCCTTCTTCTTCAGCATCACGAGCCATTCTTTCGTACATATCAGTCCATTCGGCATTCTCACCCTCCGCTGCATGCAGAAGATTCTCTGCGGTATCTCCAAGTTCACCAAGCTCTTTAAACCAAAGTTTTGCATGTTCTTTCTCATTCTCTGCTGTATGAAGGAATAAAGCTGCAATCTGCTCATAACCGGCCTGCTTTGCCACTGATGCAAAATATGTGTACTTGTTTCTTGCCTGTGACTCTCCGGCAAAAGCTTCCCAAAGATTTTTTTCTGTCTTTGTTCCGGCATATTTGCTCTTTCCTGCTGCTTCCTCAACTTTCTTAAACACTGAAGAAGGCTGCTTACAAATCGGACACTGCTCAGGGGGATTTTCTCCCTCGTGAACATATCCACATACACTACATACCCATTTGCTCATTTTATTATCTCCTTTTCTGAATAATATTTCACTTTTATCCTCATATGAGGTGTGCAGCATTTTTTCTGCCAAACTGCTCAGAGGCTTTCCGTAGAATTCCTCATATAATTTCTGAATCTGCTGATTTTCATGGCTCTTTCGCAGAGTTAACGCTTCATCTCTTGAATAAAGACTCTGAATTCTTGCCTTTCTTACCTGATCCTGATCCTTTGCTATGTTCTTTGGCTGACCGCCTCCACCGATGCATCCGCCGGGACATGTCATTACCTCAACAAAATGGTATTGTTTTTCACCATTTTTGATCATTTCGATTACTTTACGTGCATTGGCAGTTCCGTAAATAACAGCAACATTAATATTTAAATCACCGACGGGAATAGTTGCTTCCTTAACGCCTTCATGTCCTCTGACCGGCGTAAGATTTAAAAGCTGTTCCGGAGACTCAAGCTTTGTAATAAACTCATAGGCAGTTCTGATAGCTGCCTCCATAACGCCGCCGGTATTACCAAAGATAATGCCTGCACCTGAAGCATCGCCCATAAAATCATCATAGGAACTATCCTCAAGGCTTGCAAAATCAACGCCTTCTTCCTTTGCCCATTTTGCAAGTTCTCTTGTAGTAATGACGAAATCCATATCCCGCATATTTTCAATACCCAGAAGCTGTGATGCAGCATTCATCTCTTCTCTTCTGATTTCAAACTTCTTGGCGGTACATGGTGTAAGTGCCACATTTACAATCTTTTTGGGATCCAATCCTTTTTTCTGCGCAAAGAAAGTCTTGATTGTCGGGCCCTGCATTCCTATAGGACTCTTAGATGATGAAAGATTTGGAATCATTTCCGGATAATAGGTCTCCACAAATTTAACCCATGCCGGACAGCAACTGGTAAACTGAGGAAGAGGTGCCTTATTATTCGTCACTCTTTCAATAAGTTCGCTGGCCTCTTCGACAATGGTAAGATCTGCTCCCACACAGGTATCCAATACAAAATCGGCGCCCAATTTACGAAGCAAAGCAACCATTTTACCCTGGACGAAACTTCCGTCTGTCAGTCCAAACTCTTCTCCAAGGGCTGCTCTGACGGCAGGTGATGTGCTGACTATAACAATCTTATCAGGATCAGAAATAGCTTTTTTTACATCCGGATATTCATATTTCTCCACAATACTGTCTACCGGACATACATTTGCACATTGTCCGCAATGAATACATATCGCCTCATTACCGGTCTGTTCCAATGTATAAGTTCCATGAACACCGATAGAATGTGTGCATACTTCTTTACACATTCCACACTTTATACACCGCTCTTCAATCCTTTGAATACTGGGATTATCCTCTTCAATAGGAACTCGAATACTCATTGGCAAGTGCTGCATAATGTTTTATCCTCCTTTTTTAATTATCTTTTTTTCTGCAAGAAGGACAGACATAACTGATTCGTAAATCATATCCTTCTATTACCGCCCCCAGTTGCTTTTCAAGATTTGCAGTCAAATCCGAAAAGCTGTAATCACTGATCGCTCCGCATATACTGCAAATCAAATGGTCATGTTTATGCTTCTTATCATATCTATCAGGTTGTCCGGCAAAACTTAGTTTCATAATTTTGCGTTCATCTACCAGCTTTTTTAAATTATTATATACTGTCGCCAAAACAACCTTAGGCTCTTCAGCTTTTAATGACAGATAAATTTCTTCTGCCGTCATATGACTGTCCGAAGCACAAATAAGTTCCAGAATTTTCTCTTCGTATTTTGTCATACGTTTTCCCCTTCTCAAAATTTATAATTATTCTAATTATTATTATTAGTTTTGTCAACAGTTTTTTTATCCATTTTGGAATATTTTCATTCTGAATATGAAACAACTTCTTATCTTTATGTATTTAACCAAACATGCAAATTCCTTGCCGCAGTAAAATATTTTTCGCATCAGAAGGCGACCTTTATAAACCGTCTGCGTTCATATCATGATTTACCTGTGACGTATATTTGTTGTTCATAGTAGTTGACACATTGAACAATACCGCAAGAAGGTACTGTTTCATATTTCTGATTTCAGTTGTATTCTCATGAAGACAGTCCATTACAAACTCAATATTCGAACTGTTCAGCTTCAGAAAACGAGAACGAACTGTTTCGTGAGGGAAATCACTGCCTGCAATTCTTATTATTTTTCTTTTAGCACAGACAGTTTCAACTATCAGTTCCACAATCTCATCCAATTCTTCACGGTAAAGTTTGAATCGCTGGCACAAATAATCATACTCGATGTTTTCAAGAATCAGATTGCGGCAACTTTCCATTTCTTTCTCAGACATCGTTTCCCTTCTTTTCCTTTCCGGCAGTTTTGCCGTCTCATTTTCACGGAATGGAAATGAATCGATATTTGATACATGAGTATTTTGTTTCTCAGTATTTGATTTTTCTTTATTTAATTGTGCAGTCTTCTCCGTATGCGGTTTATCCATATACGGATTTTCCGTACATGGTGAGTCCGTATCCGATTTATGCATATCTGCTTTTTTATGCGGCTTTTCATAGATTACGTATTCCGTATCGGCTATTCTTCCCCCGCTGTCTCGCACCTGGTATCGGATTATGTATCCCATATTCTCAAGCTCCCTCAGTGCTCCACCTATGGCATCAACACCCTCTTTGCAGATTTTTGCAAGTCCTCGTGTGGTGTAGTTCCAGTTATCTGGCAGAGACAGCATCATTGAAAGCAAGCCTTTGGCTTTAAGGGATAGTTTTTCGTCACGCAAATGATGATTGCTCATTACAGTATAGTCACGTGTTCGTTCTATTCTGAAAACAGCCATAAACTTCAATCCTTTCTGATTTTAGGCATAAAAAATCCGCAATCATTTACAGACTGCGGAAGCTAACTTTTCTGTTTTATCTTTTCAGTACGATAATTATGTTTTCTGTAGGAAGGAGCATATAGCCTTTTGCACTCTGAAAACGGAAGACTGTACAGCGCTCTTTCAATATCATCAGATTCCATATTAAGATTGCAACTCAGGTCATCACGTATTGCTTCCTGAATATCTTTTACAGTACACATATTCATTTATCCTTTCAAAATTTTATTTACGGTTGCGGCGACGTTTTTGGGGTTTAAAGTCAAGAATATGTCCCTCAATTACATCGGCATACCTCTTAATTTTGATTTCACGACGCTTTTGGCTGAGAAGAGCAGCCTGATAGTCGTTCTCCGTGAGAAAAAGCCGAATTTCGTCGCCTATATTGCCGTAAACGGTATCGGCATCTAAAACAATAAATTCAATCATACGTTTCGTATTATCTTTGAATCGCTCAACAGCAAGAATATCGTGTCCTTTAAGCTCTCTTGCTGAAATATCTTTCATAGACTTCTCCTTTCAGCGTTCCTGCTCTTTCTCACGTTTGCGCTGCCACTGTTCCAGCAGCTTGATAATTGTTTCCTGCATTTTACGAGGTGTATAACTCTTAGGAAAATACCTGCGTAATGTATCAGAAGTTAAAGTTACCTTATCCAGGTCGCTTTTCTTTTCCTCACTCATAATGGCACGCATAACATCAACAGATAAACGTCCCTCCTGACTGAACTTCTTAAGCCGCTGAGCCTGAGAAAGGGATGGAGTTGTCTGTTCGCTGTCCATAGCATCCAGAAGCTGCACCTGTTCTTCCTTTTTAAGAAAAGACAGCTCATAGGCGGGATTAAACGCAATTTTCCGCTCATCTACCATATCAATCAGTTCGGGAATAAGCTCAGTCAGACGGATGAAGCGCTGAATATTTCTTGCGCTGTCTCCAGTTTGCTCAGCCAATATATCACGACTTTTTTGTCCAGCAGACTTGTGGCCAAGTTGGCCACAAGTTAAAGCAGATCTTTTACCTTGATGATTCATAGCCTCCAACTTCATTTTATATGCAAAGGCTCTTTCACTGGGCAAAAGACTTTCTCTCTGCAAATTGCTGTCAACCATAATGATTGTTGCGGCATCATCATCTAAATCACGGACAATGACAGGCATTGTCTCCTTTCCTGCCAGCTCACTTGCTCTGTGTCTTCTGTGGCCTGCAACCAATTCATATCCACCGTCAGGGTCAGGGCGAGCAATGGCAGGAACCAAAACACCATATTCTCTTACACTTTCGGCAGTTTCCAGCATAGCTTCGTCATCTTTAACTTTAAAAGGATGTCCTTTGAACGGATGCAACTCAAACAGCGGAATTTCCATTACCTTTTCTCGCTGTGCGTCAACACGACTCTCCTCGGTCGAAAATAAATCATCTACTGATGTCAGCTCTATTTTTTTCGCGCTGCTTTTCAAGCTTTATCACCTCCTTCGTAAAATTTTTGTAGCTCTCAGCCACTTTGCCGTCAGGATCGTGAGCAAAGATGCTTTTCCCCTCTGCGCTTGTCTCCTTTGCTCTGACCGAATGGGGAATTTCTGTGTCAAATACTTTTATCCTGCTTCCGTATGCTTCTCTCAGCAAAGCGGAAATTTCTTTTGCAAAGTTGGTTCGGCTATCAACCATAGTCAGCAATATACCGTCAATCTGCAATTTAGGATTGATTTGCCTTTTAACCTTATTTACCGTAGAAAGCAGCTGTTCCAAACCTTTAACAGGCAGATACTCTGCCTGGACTGGGATTATAACTCTGTCTGCCGCTGCCAGGGCGTTTACAGTCAGCATGCCAAGTGACGGCTGACAATCAATAAGAATATGAGAATACTGTGCTTCCAACGTGTTAAGATACTGCCTGAGAATTGTCTCTCGACTCATGGCGTTTATCAAAGATACTTCCATCCCCGAAAGCTGAATGTCTGCCGGCATCAGGTCTACACCCTCATGATGGTGTAAAATACCCTCACAGGGGTTAATAGGTTCATCCGTCAAAATGCGACCCATTGCATCAGATAAAGTAAAAGGAAGCTTGTCCGGCTGATTATGTCCCAAACTGACAGTCAGACTTCCCTGTGGGTCAGCGTCTATGAGAAGTACTTTCTTTCCTGACTGCGCCAGACCCACACCTAAATTAGCGCAGGTTGTCGTTTTGCCTACACCGCCTTTCTGGTTGGCGATGGCAATAATTTGAGTGTTCAAATTTAAAACTCCTTTCAAAAAAATACGCTGTTTAAAAGCAAACAGCGTATTTTGACTTATATATAGCATCGCTCAAATCAAGAACAATTTTGATTGATGAAATGAGTGATGTATGATATAATAAATATATAATTTTAAGCTGCGAGGTGTTCTATGAAAAATAAAAAACCTCCTTTTGAAATAACAAATAAAATGATTGATTATGTGGCGGAAATTGCTGAACTGGTAGGAAAGTTATCTGCTGTATCTTCGCTTTCAACAAATCCTACTCTGCGTCGCAGCAATCGTATTCGAACAATTCACGGATCTCTTGCAATCGAACAAAACACACTTACCTTGGAACAGGTAACTGCTGTGCTCAACGGCAAACGTGTTTTGGCGCCGCCAAAGGATATTGCGGAAGTCAAGAACGCCTATGAAATTTATGAGCGGCTTGATGAACTTGATCCATATTCAGTGGATGACTTACTGACTGCCCATAGCATTATGACAAAGGGATTAGTGGAAGAGTCAGGAATGTTCAGAACCCGTCCTGTTGGTGTTGTGGACAGCGAAGGGCATGTCCTTCATTTCGGCACACTTCCACAGTATGTTCCGGATTTGGTCATTGAATTACTGGACTGGGTGAAAACCAGTGAGGTACACATGCTCATTCGCAGCTGTGTGTTTCACTATGAGCTGGAACTAATCCACCCCTTTACTGATGGAAACGGGCGTATAGGACGCCTATGGCATACGCTGCTGCTGTCTAAGTGGAACACAGCGTTCGCCTGGCTTCCTGTGGAGTCGATCATCCATGACCGCCAGCAGGAGTATTATGATGCTATCAACGCTTCCAATGATGTTGGAGAGTCAATGGTATTTATCGAATTCATGCTGTCAGCTATCAAAGCGTCGCTCATAGAAGCAATTAGCACGAGTGATACAATGATCGACGTAAAGATGGACAAGGCAACCTTACGTTGGAAGAGAATTGAGGAGTATCTCAAAACACACGAGTATATTATGAACGCCGATGTGCGGGAATTGTGTGGTGTGTCGGCAGCAACGGCGAATCGAATCCTAGCGGTGTTGGTGCTAGAAGAAACGCTTGTGAAGGTTCACTTGGACGGACACTGGCAATATAGGTTGCTGTAATAAATAAGTGCTTTGCTACAATATAAAATTTACTTTATAGCAATTGTTATAGAAAATTCATACAGGATACTAATAATACCACAAGATTGGGGATAATATTTTTGATTAATATCAATAATAAACAATGGGAAAAACTTCGATTTTCAGATATTGAAAAATTGCTAGCTGGTACTGATGATGAAACATTCTTCTTTGAATTTAAATCTGATAAGGAATCTCCAGCAAAGTTAATCAAAGAAGTATCAGCTTTTTCAAATACATATGGCGGTTATATATTATTGGGAATAACTGATGACAAAACTATTGAGGGGTGTAAACAGTGGACAGAACAAAGAGTGCACACCACAATACACGATTCTATAACTCCTATTCCAAATTTTGATGTAAAAAGACTGCGATCTGGAGACATTGTTATCCTTGTAATAAAAATAAATGAAGGAACCATGCCGCCTTACATAACAAATAAAGGACAAATTTTTGAGCGTGTATCTTCAGGTTCTTTTCCCATCAACGATTCTGCTAAACTTTCACAACTATATAACAAAAGAAGCGACCAACTGAAGTGTATAAAGGATAAAATTGAAATAGATCCAATAAGAATTGATTCATCATGCCCAAATAATCTCTGTGGCTACTTAGATCTAGGGTTTAGTACCACACTGTCTAAAATAACAAAACTTCAGAATACATTTTATACATATGACTTCACTCAAGTTACAGAAATCTTGAAATCCTATACTACAGATTTTAGTATATCTCGATTAGGATATTCAATTTTAATTACTATTGGCATTGTATCTGCTTCTTCAGCAGGTAACAAAGCTACATTACTAAACTCTGGTATACATAACTTCATTGAAATAATGTGTGATGGTAGCGTACGACTACGTACTGTTTTGGTTTCTGAACCAGAAAGTGAAAAAGTAGATATTAGCATAATTAATTACCTTAGATTCATTGCAGAAAAAGTTTACACAGAAATTTTTCAAGAAAATTTTTCTAGTATATTTATTAGCGCCCAAAAATATGAAAAACTAACCGTGATTAAGCAATTTATCCCATATTACAACTTAACTGGGTCGGGAAAAAAAGTTGAATCGCTTAATGCTTATTTACCTAAACATATAGAGAAATATGGAAATAATTTAATGGTGGAAAATAGCCGGCTTCCTAAAAGCGACTATTTTATTATTGATAAGCGTTGGTTTAATACACAAAAAATTAAATACGATACAAAAAACTTAATAGGCGAATTGTTTTTGTCCGATTACTTGGACCTTGGATTTATTGACCTGATATAATTTATAAATACAATTTAAAAACGAACTACCCATTATATCCGTATTACGCATCTATCTAAATTACTTTTTATCATTACTTTTTATCCGATAAATTTGATGAACAGCCGCTTATCTTCTTAAAATTCATACCGTTTACAATAAGCGCGAAGCTACGCCTGTTACACTTGAAGCCCGAAAACCCTTAATAAATAAGGATTTCCGGGCTTCGCTTACATTAATGACGTCGCTATACATATGAACGTGAAATGCACTCAGCAGCAGCTATTTCTCGCTGTGTCAATGGTTTTCTCCCGTCCAAACCGTACCGCTTTATTATTATCCTTTTTTCCCTCTCATCCGGGATTTTTGATACGTATTCATAAAGCTTTTGCGTTTTCATTTTTAAATCTATATCATCGGCAATAGTGTCGTTGACGCTTATAATATCCATGAGGGTTAAAGGGTTACCCTCACTGTCAGTGTCAATGGGTTCACTTATATAAACATCCTGCGCAGTCTTTCGTTGATTGCGAAAATACATAAGTATTTCATTTTCTATACATCTCGCTGCATATGTGGCAAGGCGTGTTCCTTTTTCGTATTTAAAGCTATCAACCGCTTTAATAAGTCCTATCGTTCCAATAGAAATAAGGTCATCCTGCTCACTGTAAGATGAATAATATTTTTTTACTATGTGTGCCACCAGTCTTAAATTGTGCTCAATAAGTTTTTCACGGGCATTCATATCTCCACCCCGTGCCATTTCCAGGTACTCCCGCTCCTTTTGCGCAGACAGCGGTTTTGGAAATGAGCTTGGTCCCGAGAGATGCAGAGCAAAATAGATGAGATTGCTTATCATCAAATTTAAAAGTTCAGCAAACAAAGAAATTCCTCCTTAAAATACTTTTAATGAAATATATGCCGATAAAAATTTTCGTTTGCACGTCCCTATGAACCAGAAATGCAAAAATTGATATAATTTCTAAATTAATGTGTTATTTTTCGCATGTTATATAAATTTTTATTATGATATAATTTTTTGAAATTAATCCTATAAAAACATTAAATTTTGTAGGACTTGATCGCTGATCCAGCGATTATAATTAATTTTGAGGACGGTGTAATATATGTTATCAGGTTTACTTAAAGGAAATATAACCAGACCGAGAATACCATTTTTTGCATCCTTTGCTAAAATCCCAAAGGCTAAAAATGAAACATTCCATTCCCTTGGCGGAAACAGCATAGTTTACAATGCAAAAGAAAATCAGGAATACGGAAATCATATTGAGATGTCCGGCTTTTACTGTTCGAGTATAATAAGCTACGGTCACGACAGCAGCGGATGTCTTAAAATCATGCGCCACACTGTATTCCCGACTTTAAGAATGTATCCTAACAAAACACATTCAAGTCAGGATCATAATTTCTGCGGTGTTACTTTTGAGGTTGATAATAAGAAACTGCCCGAAAAAGTCAAAAGATTTATTTTTAACGGAATTCTTACAATAGAGACTGTCATTGGAGATATTTCAGTAAAGAGAGAGCTTTTCACTGCTCCTGACGCTCCATGTCTCATTGAAAAAATAACCGTAAAGAACGACAGCTCAAAGTCTGTAACAGTAAGGTGCATAAATAACGATAAAGAATTTGTCACTCCCAAAAGATACGGTCATGAGAGAAAGCAGTACAAGCTTTATTGTACGGTAAACGAAAACGAATTCGAGCTCAAAAGCGGAGAAAACAACACATTCTTTGCTTTCTATTGCGGAACAAATCTTGAAACTCCCACTTTAAAAGTGGACGGCGAAAAGCAGCTTCAGATGCGTCTTGACATGATAGCTAATCTTGACAATAAAATGGTTGTTAAAACACCGGACGATACAATAAACACAATGTGCCGCTTTGCAAAGATAAGAGCCTGCGAAAGCATATATAAAACCAAAAACGGACTTATGCATTCACCGGGTGGCGGCGGATACTATGCAGCACTTTGGACAAACGACCAGTGCGAATATGTTAACCCGCTTTTCGGATATCTCGGATACAAAACAGGATTTGAGCAGTCTGTAAACTGCTATAACCTTTACAAGAAATACATTTCACCTGACAAAGCGCTTATAACAAGTATCATTTCCGAAGGTGACAGTATATGGCATGGAGCAAAGGATAGAGGCGACAGCGCAATGTATGCATACGGAGCTTCAAGATTTGTTCTATCCTCAGGAGATGAAAATCTTGCAGATGAATTTATTGACGCTATAAAGGACTGCGCCGATTTTACAGTTTCACAGATAAATGAAAACAATGTTGTTGCAAGTGACAGCGACGAGCTCGAAAACCGCTTTGAAAGCGGAAAGGCAAACCTTACCACATCATGTATTGCCTATGATGCACTTCTGAGCTTTTCATATATTCTTGAGGAAAAAGGCAGAAACTCCGACGCCGAATTTTACAGAAATCAGGCACAGGTTATCAGAGACGGCATAAAGAATTACTTTGAAGCAGATGTTGAAGGATATGATACATACAGATACTGCAAAGAGGAAAAACGTCTTCGCTCCTGGATATGCATGCCCCTCACAGTAGGAATTTTTGACAAGGCTAAGGGTACAGCCGATGCACTGTTCTCAGATAAACTGAGAATGGAGGAAGGACTTGTAACAAGAAGCGGAGAAAAGACCTTCTGGGATCGTTCCACTCTTTATGCTCTCAGAGGACTTTTCAACTGTGGAGAATCAAACCGCAGCCATGAGCTGCTCTCTGCCTACTCAAAGGCAAGACTTCTCGGAAATCACATTCCATATGCTGTTGAAGCATATCCCGAGGGAAATCAGGCACAGCTTTCTGCTGAAAGCGGACTGTATTTAAGAATTTTTTCCGAGGGTATTTTAGGAATAAGACCTGTAGGCTTTAATAAATTTATACTTAAGCCCTCTCTTCCGGATTGCTGGGATTTCACCGAAATAGATAACATAAAACTTTGCGGAAAAGAGACAAACATAAAAGTTACCCGCAGCGGCGACAGCTATACTGTATCTGTTTCCGGAAAAGAAGATATGACTATCAATATCGGTGACAGCATCGAAATAACTCTGTAATTTATTTGAAGCTTTAAACTTAAAAACAGCTAACTGAATTTATCTTTCAGTTAGCTGTTTTTTTACTTATTCTTTATATTGTTAATAGCACTTTTTTCGAGCCTTGAAACTTGCGCCTGGGATATTCCTATTTCTTTGGCAACCTCTGTCTGGGTTTTACCCTGCATGAATCTCATAGAAAGTATCTTTTTCTCTCTGTCGCTGAGCTTTTCAATAGACTGTTTAAAGACTATTTCGTCTATCCAGTTGTTGTCGCTGTTGCTGTCGCCTACCTGATCCATTACATATATAGTATCTCCACCGTCATTATATAACGGCTCATACAGCGATACCGGCTCCACAATCGCTTCCAGAGCCAGCACAACCTCTTCTTTTTTTATATTCATTTCTTTGGCTATTTCTTCTACGGTTGGTTCTTTCTGATTTTCATTTGTAAGGCGTTCCTTTATCTGCATAGCGTGATATGCGGTATCACGAAGGGAGCGGCTTACCCTTACGGAATTGTTGTCACGCAAATATCTCCTGATTTCTCCTATTATCATGGGAACTGCATAAGTGGAAAAACGTACATTCTGAGTTACATCAAAATTATCAATTGCCTTTATAAGACCGATGCATCCCACCTGAAAAAGATCGTCAAGGTTTTCTCCCCTGTTTGTAAAACGCTGTATGACGCTTAAAACAAGTCTTAAATTTCCGTTTATAAGCTCATTGCGTGCGTTTTTATCCCCTTCCATTATTTTCCTGAGTAACTCCATTTTTTCTTTTTCTTTCAGAACCTTAAGCTTTGAGGTGTTGACTCCGCAAAGCTCCACTTTATTAAATTTCATAAAAAAACCTCCCACGGCGTTACATCTAAAGTATTACCGTCGGGAGGTTTTTTAATTCAGTATTGAGAAATTTATAACTCAGGCAATTTTAAGCTTCAAACGCAGCTTATCGCTTATCATTGCAATAAACTCACTGTTTGTGGGCTTGCCTCTTGTATTCTGAATAGTATATCCGAAATATGAGCTGAGAACGTCAACATCTCCTCTGTCCCATGCAACCTCAATTGCATGGCGGATTGCTCTTTCAACACGGGAAGGCGTAGTTTTATAGATTTTCGCAACAGTGGGATAAAGGACTTTTGTAACAGATTCAAGCATCATCCTGTCACTGATTGAAAGGATAATCGCAGTTCTGAGATACTGATATCCCTTTATATGCGCCGGAACACCGATCTGATGCATTATCTCGGACACTATAACCTCAAGATCATCTGTTCCGCTCATCTCTGTTATTTCGTTTTTCGTATTGCGGTTTTTCCATGCGGTAATCTGCTTTATTCTCTGTGCAAGCATATCCGCATCAAAAGGCTTGATGAAATAATAATCTGCTCCCGCTGCTATGACTTCTTTTTCAAATTCAGAATTATCCACACTGGACATAAGCATAATCACTGGCTTTTTCTCAAGTCTCATTTCCCTGATTTTTGAAAGGACTCCCAATCCGTCAACATGAGGCATAAAGCTGTCCATAATAAGCACGTCCGGCTTTATTTCATTAATGCGCTCTATTACAAGCATTCCGTCTTTGGCAATCATAGAAACGTCAAAGCCCTCTGCTCTTAATACACTGCTGCAATTCTTTCCAAATTCTGTTCCGTCTTCCGCAATCATAATTTTCATTGTCTTTTCCATTTTTCAAAACCTCCGTTTTTTGTTCTACCATATTTTACCATTCATTCCATTTATTGGCAATAGGTTTTTGGCAAAAAATGGTAATTTTTTCCAAAACAGTTGGTTTTGCCTTTAATTGCGTCCTTGTGGAACTTTAATCAGCAGATTTATCGGTCAAGGTATCTGAAATTTCTATCATTTTTTCAGCATATATGCCATATCCCTGCAATGGGTCATTGACAAAGACATGAGTAACTGCTCCTATAAGCATACCGTTTTGAATTATGGGACTTCCGCTCATACCCTGAACTATACCTCCGGTCTTTTCAATAAGTCGGCTGTCGGTAACCTTTACCACCATGTTTTTATATCCGGAATCCCCTGCAAAAATCTTTTTCACTTCCACCTCAAACTTTTCAGGAGTTTTTCCGTCTATGGTAGAAATAATATATGCTTTGCCAGACTGTACCTCCTGCTTTGTCGCAACGGGAACTTTTTCAGAATTTGCTTTTTTAACTGCACCTATTGTATTTCCGTAAATTCCGGCTGCTGTATTTAAAACAAGATTTCCTGTTACGGCTCCGCTGAATGCGCCTATAAGCTCACCCGGCGTTCCCTCGCTGCCTTTGGCACAGCTGTTTACAACGGCCTCAACTATATCGCCGCCCAGAAGAGGCATTATTTCTCCTGTGTCTACATCGCAGATTCCATGTCCCAAACCTGCAAATATATTGTTTTCATCATCGTAGTATGTCATTGTTCCTATTCCCGCAGTGCTGTCACGCACCCAAAGTCCGGCTCTGTATTTATTGTCATCCTTTGAAAGCTGAGGATATAAAACTGTGGAACAGGATTTTTCTCCTCTTACATAATCTATATTTATCCCTTTTCCGTCTGAGCTTTCAAAAAGCCGCATTACATCTGTATTTTTATTTACAGGCTCTTTATTGACATGGGTGATAATATCGCCTATTTGAAGTCCCGCTTTTTCCGCAGGATTTACACTTCCCTTTGCTGTCACGATATCCTGCATTCCTACAATCATTACGCCGCTTGTATAAAGACGTATTCCAAAAATATCTCCGCCAGGTATTACATACTTTCTCTGTATTCTGGTAACCTGAGCGGATTTTACTGGAATTACATTAAATAAAGTGATATTTTCCTGAGTCGTTTTTTCTCTGGGCGTTTCCCCAGAGGAATTTACCGGGTTTCCGCTTTCGTCAAAACAGCTTATGGAATATATATTCCTTATGGTAATATTGCTTTCATTTGTTACAAAATAATTTGAGGGCAAAAAATAATATGCCAATGTTATTAAAATCAAAATCAGAATTGTTAAAACAGAAATGCCTGATGCGGTAATTTTTACTGCTTTTCTCATTTTTTCACCTCCTTAATAAATGCCGCACAAATAATTTACGTTTTTAACAGCGATTTATTTGCGGTAATTAAATGCCGCTTCGGGTGAATTTGGAGAAGCTTAAAAAATTTGTATATTTTGATTATTTAAATTTTTTAAAAGAAGTAGTAGTATATGTCTTGGATGTTTTAAGGAGAGATTTTTATGTTTGAAAATATTACAAAAGACGCTGAAAAGGCTATAACCGAACTTATTGAAACAGCAAAGCTTAAAAAGGGAGACATAGTAGTAATAGGATGTTCTTCCAGTGAAATGGTAGGCGAAAAAATCGGTACTGATTCCAGCCTTGAAGCAGCAGAAGCATGCTTTAACGGTATTTATCCTATTTTAAAAAAGTACGGTATTTTTCTTGCTGCCCAGTGCTGTGAGCATCTTAACCGTGCAATTATAACCGAAATGGAAGCTGCTCAGAAGTTAGGTCTTGAACCCGTGAACGTTGTTCCCATGCCGAAAGCCGGCGGTTCATTTGCAACCACAGCTTACAAAGCTTTTGAAAATCCTGTTGCAGTTGAGGAAATAAAAGCTGATGCAGGTATAGACATTGGCGGCACTCTTATTGGAATGCATCTTAAAAAAGTTGCAGTTCCCGTAAGGCTCAGTATTAAAAAAATAGGCGAAGCAAATATAATATGCGCCAGAACAAGACTTAAATTCATAGGCGGAGAACGTGCTTACTATAACGAAGAGCTTATGTAAAAACAGAAAAAGAAAAGATATCAAAGGACATCTGCAAACAAGGGCAGATGTCCTTTTTGGTTCCATAATTTTGCAATTAAAATATTAAGTTAAAGGTTTAATTGCTTAAATGTATCTTCCAGAAGCTTACAGGATTTACCGAATTTTTCCATTTCTTCATCGGTAAGATTAAGAGTTAAAATTTTTCTCACTCCGCTGCGGTTGACTATACACGGTACTCCGGCAAAGACTCCGTTTTGACCGTATTCACCTTTCATCATCGCCGAAACAGTAAGCACGCTGTTTTCATTGCCGAAAATTGCCTTTGTTATTCTGAGCATAGCCATACCTATACCATAATAGGTAGCTTTCTTTGCCTTTATTATTTTCTGCGCTGCATCACGTACCTCTATGGCGATTTTTTCAAGCTCTCCTACTGAAAAATCGTTTCCGCTTTCTTCGCATATATCAATTATGGGTTTTGTGGCAAGCATTGCCTGTGACCATGGAACAAATTCACTGTCACCGTGTTCACCCATAACATAGGCGTGGATATTTCTCGGATCTGCATTAAAATAGCTGCCTAAAAGATACCTGAGCCTTGAGGTATCAAGAACTGTTCCCGTACCGATTACACGATGGGAATTAAAGCCTGAAAGCTCACAAACAATTTTAGTCATAATATCAACGGGATTTGTGGCCACAAGAAAAATACCGTTAAATCCCGACTGGGTAACCTGACCGATTATAGAACGGAAAATGTCGGCATTTCGCTGCAGGAGGTCAAGTCTTGATTCTCCCGGCTTCTGCGCCGCACCTGCACTTAAGACAATTATATCCGCATCGGTACAGTCGCTGTAATCTCCGCTTTTGATTTTCATATTTGACGGAGCAAAAGCAAGACCGTGGTTTAAATCCATTGCCTCACCCATAGCCTTTTCTGCCGCTACGTCTATTAAAACAAGCTCATCGCAGGCTCCCTGATTTAAAAGAGCATAGGCAAAGCTCATGCCGACCATACCTGTACCGATAAGAACAACCTTTCTGTTATCATTTGCCATTTATATCAAACTCCTTTTTTCTATTTTATCCCGCTCGGCGGTTAAATATGAAAAAAAGCCGACTTAAAATCAGCTTTTTACTGCTGTTTTAAATCGGCTATAATTTTTTTAAAATTTAAAATGAAGAGAGAAGGTCTTTAAGTGTTTCACAGGCATCGCCAAGAAGCAGTGTTACACCTGTCTCCTTAGTATAAAGGGGATTTTCAACTCCGGCATAACCGGGCTTCAAATCGTAATTGCAGATAATAACGTGTTTTGCTTTATCTGCATCAAGAACAGGCATTCCGTAAATTGGTGTTCCCTCTGCCTCCCTTGCAGCTGGGTTTACAACGTCGTTTGCACCGATAATAACTACTGCATCAGCTTCTGCAAACTCAGGATTGATGTCATCCATTTCATAGAGCTTTTCATAGGGAACATCCGCTTCACACAGAAGCACATTCATGTGTCCCGGCATTCTTCCGGCTACCGGATGAATAGCAAATTTAACCTCTGCGCCGTTATTTTCAAGCTTATCACTTAACTGCTTTACAAGGTGCTGAGCCTGCGCAAGAGCCATTCCGTAACCGGGGATAATTATAACCTTTTTAGCTTCCAAAAGTATTTTTGCAGGAGTTTCCTTTTCTGCTTCCTTTTCCTCGGAAATATCATTTTCTCCCGCAGTTTTGCCGATAGCTGAAATCAGCTTCTGCAATGTGTCGTTGGCATCGCCTAAAAGGAGAGTTACGTCCTTTTCCTTACTGTAAAGTGGATTTTCTACTCCGGCATAACCGGGCTTCAAATCGTAATTGCATATAATAACGTGTTTAGCTTTATCTGCATCCAGAACAGGCATTCCGTAAATAGGCGTTCCCTCTGCTTCCTTTGCAGCAGGGTTTACAACGTCATTTGCGCCGACAATAACAACTGCGTCGCTTTCAGGAAACTCAGGGTTAATGTCGTCCATTTCATAAAGCTTTTCATATGGTACATCTGCTTCACAGAGAAGTACATTCATGTGTCCCGGCATTCTTCCTGCTACCGGATGGATAGCAAATTTGACCTCTGCGCCGTTTGCTTCCAGTTTATCGCTGAGCTGCTTTACAAGATGTTGCGCCTGTGCAAGAGCCATTCCGTAACCGGGAATAATTATGACCTTTTTAGCTTCATTGATAACCTTTATGTATTCCTCTTCCTGTTTTTCTTCTCCATTTTTGTCCTCTGAAAGGCTGTCAGGCTTTGCATCCATATCCTTAAGAAGTTTATCGAGAGTTTCACAGGCATCTCCCAAAAGAAGGGTTACACCCTCTTCTTTACTGTAAAGAGGATTTTCAACACCGGCATAACCGGGTTTTAAATCATAGTTGCAGACGATTACATGCTTTGCTTTATCTGCATCCAAAACAGGCATTCCGTAAATAGGTGTTCCCTCTGCTTCCTTTGCGGCAGGGTTTACAACATCGTTTGCTCCGATAATTACTACTGCATCGGTTTCGGGGAACTCTGGATTGATGTCATCCATTTCATAGAGTTTTTCATAGGGCACATCTGCTTCACAAAGGAGCACATTCATATGTCCCGGCATTCTGCCCGCTACCGGGTGAATTGCAAATTTAACTTCTGCACCCTTATTTTCAAGCTTATCGCTTAATTGCTTTACAAGGTGCTGTGCCTGTGCAAGTGCCATTCCGTAGCCGGGAATGATAATAACTTTCTTAGCCTCGTTTAAAATTTCAGCAGGTGATTTTTCTTTTACTGCTTCTTCAATAACAGGAACAGTATTTTCTTCCGCTTTCTCCTCTTTCTTTTCCTCTGCCTTTTTAGCTGTGCCTGAAACAGAGGTCTTTCCGAGAAGGATATCCATAAGATGACGGTTCATAGCCTTACACATAATCTGTGTGAGAAGAAGTCCGGAAGCTCCTACAACTCCGCCGATAGCTATAAGAAGAGGATCTCCAATTGCCATACCTGCAATTGCTCCCGCAACACCGCTGAAAGAGTTAAGGAGAGAAATTGTTATAGGCATATCTGCGCCGCCCACACGGATTGAAAATGCATATCCGAAAACTGTACTGAAAACTGCGCAGAGAATGCAGCTTACAAGAATTGATACTTCAAAAGTAATAAGTACAACTGTAACAGCAGTAATCAAAAGAGAAAGAGTAGTAATAGTGCTGTGTCCTTTGAATACTACGGGACGCTGTGAAATAACCTTGTGAAGTTTTCCTGCGGCAATAGCGCTACCTACAAAAGTAATAACGCCAATTGCCAAAGCAAGTCCGCCTGTTGCAAGGGCAAATTTGCCTGTACTCTGGTGACCTACAACGGAAATAAAGGCTACAAGGGCAGACGCTGCTCCGCCGAATCCGTTAAAGAGTGCAACAACTTCCGGCATTTCAATCATCTTGATTCTCTTTGCCCAGATAATTCCTGATACAAGGCCTGCTGCCATGGCTGCCCATAGCATCCAGTCAGTGAGAATTTCGTTTTTATAAAGGGTTACGCCGATAGCCGCCGCCATACATACTGCGCTGAGTCGGTTGCCTGTGGGAGCAAGCTTTACCTTACTCATAAGGGCTATACCCACAAGGACACCCACAGTAAGGACGCCGCAAATGATGTAATAAACTAAATCAGTCATTATTTGTCGTCCTCCTTGTGTTTTTTATTAAACATACACAGCATGCGGCCTGTAACGCCAAAGCCTCCCGCAACGTTTATCATTGCAAGGAAAATTGCAATAACACCTAAAATTTTATTTCCGGTTCCAACAGCCAACGCCGTTGCAGTAAGTGCACCGAGAATCGTAATTCCTGAAAGCGCATTCATTCCCGACATAAGGGGTGTGTGTAGAAGGCTCGGCACATTGTTTATTATTTTATATCCTATTAAAGTTGCAGCTACAAATATAACCACATAAATTAATTCTTTCATGTCTACCTCCGAAAAACGGGGTGCTGTTATGGCACCCCGTATAAAACATCTCAGCTTTTAAAGCTTAAAATCAAAGACCCATAGCCTCTTTTGCGCCCTTATGTACTATTTCGCCATCAATTGTTACAAGGCTTGACTGTACGATAACGTCGTTCATATCGAGAGCCATTTCTCCGCCTTTTGCAAGGAATTTCAGGAGATTATAAATATTGTTAGCGAACATCCATGTTGAGCTTGTGGGAAGCATACCGGGAATATTCTTGATACCCTCGAGAACAACGCCGTGCTTTACATCTCTCTCACCGGGAGTTGTAATAGCGCAGTTACCGCCCTGGTCAATGGAAATATCAACTATAACGGAACCTGCCTTCATGGATTTTACCATATCTTCTGTAATAAGAATGGGAGCAAGCTTTCCGGGAATAAGTGCGCTGCAGAAAACGATATCCATATCCTTGATATGCTCTGCAATAACTGCACGCTCTTTTTCGAGCCACTCATCAGAAATGCGCTTTGCATATCCGCCCTCACCGACTGCCTCAGATGCGGGAACTCCAAGATCGATAACCTTTGCGCCAAGGCTCTTTGCCTGCTCAGCAGCATCAGGTCTGATATCAGCTGCATATACAACTGCGCCAAGACGCTTGGCTGTTGCGATAGCCTGAAGTCCGCCGACGCCTGTTCCCAGTACCATTACATTGGCTGGCTTAATCATACCCACTGCACAGAAAATCTGCGGAACAAACTTTGCAAGATCGTTTGCTGCAAGCATGATTCCCTTATATCCTGCGCAGGTGCTCATTGAGGTAAGAGCATCCATATTCTGTGCTCTGGAAATTCTGGGAATACCGTCAAGGGTTATGGAGATAACGCCCTTTGCAGCAAGATTTTTTACCATTTCATGGTTGACGGGAGAAGCAGGATGAATGAAAGTGATAAGATACTGTCCCTTCTTCATCATATCAACTTCGTGAACACCTTTTGCTTCGTTGAAGAGAGGCTCTTTTACCTTAAGTATTACGTCCGCTCTTGCATAAACATCAGCTACATCGTCAACAAGCTCTGCTCCTGCTGCCTTGTATTCTTCATCGCTGTAAAATGAACCTTTACCGGCTCCTCTCTCAACAAGTACAGTAGCGCCGTCAGCTACCATCTTTTTTACTGTCTCCGGAATAGCGGAAACACGTCCCTCATCATGCATAATTTCCTTTGGAATACCGATAATCATTGTCTTTTCCTCCTATTATAATAAAATTATATTTTCTTATGAGCTGCCGCTCTGATTTACATTTTATTGAAGTAATGTTTCAACAAGAACCGTACTGTCATTTTTTACCGTTGAAAGTACAATATTTGTCCTCGTAAGAGATATACCGGGAACGCTCTTTATATCGTTGAGAATCTTTTCCAAAGAGGTTGTGGAGTCAGCTATTACTTTGAGCAGGAAATCAAAATCTCCGGTTATATAGTGACATTCAACAATGTAATTGTTTCGGTTTACAAAATCTATAAATCCTGAATTATATTTCGGATGCTCTATTCCCACAGAAACGGTAGCCATAACATCCTTACCGACGCTTTCCTGATCAATTACAACTGTGTAACCCTTGATTATTCCTGAGCTTTCAAGCTTTCTTATACGCTCAATAACTGCTGAAACAGACATACTTATCTTTTCACCTATAACGGAAGCGTTTTCACGGGCATTTTTTCTCAGACAATTAAGTATCTTTATATCGATTTTATCCATATTATTTTCAAAACACCTCCTCTTTTTGTATATTTTAACACTAAATCGAAAAAAGTAAAGTAGTTATAAAGAAGTACATAATTATTTCTTGAAGCAGCTCTTATTTACAAAAATATTTTCGAAGATACTAATAAATCCCCTGTCCAACCGAAAAAGTTACTGCAAAAAATAAAAAATCAGCGCACGCTTTTATCCGAAGCGTACGCTGAAGCAAAATATTTATGGCTATTTTTAATTATGTGTAACTGTATTCAAAGGTTATTACAATGAAATTGCGCTCATCAATCTTTTTAACTTCTGATTCTATAAGATTTTTGAGCTGTGAATCTTTCATTTTGAATTTGTGCGGCTTTACAAGGTCAAAAACTATATTTGTATGAGTAGGTCCGAAAACAACACGAAAATCGTGAATAGATAATCTGTCATCAATATTTTTTACAATTTCAGTTATTGACTTTTTAAGCTCAAGGACATTTTCATCATCCGTAACAATGGGATCAAGATGAATAACCGTAAATATTCCAAACTCTTTATAGATATCTCTCTCAATAAGATCGATTGTATCGTGGCTTTGCATGATATCTGCATCTGCGGGAATTTCAGCATGAGCTGAGGCAAAAATACGGTTGGGTCCGTAGTTATGTATCATAATATCATGAACGCCTACAACACCGTCATAGGATAAAATTTTATCCTGAAATTCCTTTACAAGCTCCGGCGATGGACTTTCTCCTAAAAGGGGACCTATGGTATCTTTGAGGATTCCTATTCCTGATGCAAAGATGAACATTGCAACAATTATACCCATATAACCGTCCAGCGGAATATCTGTAAATGCTGCACAGATAAGGGAAATCATGGAAACTGATGTGGCTGCTGTATCACTGAGACTGTCGGCAACAACAGCGGTCATAGCGGGAGAATTTATACGTTTTCCTACGCTCTTATTAAAAAATGCCATCCAAAGCTTTACGCATATTGAAAGAATCAAAACAGCAATCGCCGGCCAGCTGAACTTGAGCGGCGCCGGATTCATAATCTTATCAATTGACGACTTTATAAGCTCGTAGCCCATCATCAAAACAAGAAAAGATACTACCAGTGCACATATATATTCGAGTCTTCCGTGACCGAATGGATGCTCATCATCGGCCGGCTTACTGGCAGCTTTAAAACCAAACACCGTTACCACCGAGGAACCTGCATCGGAAAGGTTATTTGCTGCATCAGCTGTAATTGAAATACTATTTGTAAATGTTCCGATTAAAAACTTTGAAAGGGCAAGAATCACATTGCAGAATATTCCGACAGAGCCTGCCAGAATGCCGTAATTTTCTCTTACCTTCACATTTTTTACATTTTCCGCATCTTTCACAAAAAGTTTAATAAGTAACTTTGTCATTCATCAAAGACCTCTTATCCAGTTTATTTTGCTAACTTAACATCAAGATGATTATAGGGAATTGTTATGCCGTTTTCATCGAAGGCCAGCTTTACCTTCTCCTGAACGGAATAATAAAGATCCCAGTATTTATCGCTGTCACACCACATCTGCAAAACCAAAGCCACTCCGCTGTCACCGTGTTCCTTTACAGCCACAAAGGGTGCCGGATCCTTATGACATATATCATGGGATGCCGCAACTTTAAGCAAAACATCCTTGGCTTTGAAAATGTCATCATCATAGCTGATTGAAAAAACAAGATCAAGCCGTCTCGTTTCAGCAGCAGTATAATTTATTATGTTATTGCTTGTAATATGAGAGTTAGGGATAATTATCCTTTTATTATCGATTGTTTTAAGTACGGTATCCATTATCCTGATTTCTACAACCGTTCCTGATACATTCTCAAGCTCTACATAATCGCCGCTCTTAAAAGGCTTATTGAGCAATATCTGGAATCCGCTTGCAAACTGGGCGACACTATCCTTTAATCCCACACCGGCAGTAACTCCTGCTGCACCGATAGCGGCAATAAATGAATTAAGGTTTATGCCCAAAGTGGAAAGAGCTGAAATAATTACTCCGAATTTTAAAAGTAATGAAATAACTCTAGCAGCAAAGGGATATATAGTAGGATCTACATTTCTGTTTTTAAGTGTCTTAACCACAAGCTTTCCAACAAGATTTGAAAGCCAAAATCCAACACCTAAAATTATTATCGCCAACAATAAATGGGGAAGAAAATCAATAATTTTTTCTACAAGATTATTTTTTGTCCATTCCTGCAAATTTTCTAACATAGTTTCTCCTCCTTATTAATGTTCGAATAATTATATCACCAATAAACCGGAAAGAAAAGTTTTTAAGGACAGTTTTTTCATTTCATTTATGTTTTTATATTTATCGGGATTCTATTTGATGCTAAAATATCCTCTCCGCTGACAAGATTTATTTTAATCGGTTCCGAATACTTTCCTGATAAAATGTCGGAAAAAAATACCTCAAACAGATATCCGCTTTTACATGGATTACAGCTATATTCCGCTATATTTTCAAAGATTAATTTTATATTTTGGTCTTTCTCAGACTTTACATTTACCCCTTCAATTTTAATCACAGTGCCGTTTCCCCATGAGTAGAGCTTTACCTCACAATCGATATACCCTCCCCTTTCATTCTTTAGCTTTGTTTTAAAAAAAGGCTTCTGCTTTATTACGTCTGCAAAACTGTAAATCGCCATTACATCACTCCCTTTAATTTCTTTACATTTTATAATATGTGAAAAAAGACATTTTGCGACAGTATAAGAAGCCCTCATAATATAAAAACAAAAACCGGACAGCAAAATTTACTGTCCGGCTTTAAATTTACTTTATTCTGTTTTCTTTTATCTGCTCTCTATGTAGGATTTTATAACATCTATTATTGCCTGTTCACTCATCTTCGAACTGTTAAGCATCATATCATAGCTTTCAGGTGAACCCCACTTAGTGTCACAGAAATAGTTGTGATATGATTCACGGCGTTTATCGGTTTTTGTTATAAAGCTCTTTGCCTTTTCGGGAGCCACTTTATACATATCAATGCATCTCTGGATTTTATAATCCATATCCGCATATATAAACACGCTTATGCAGTCTTTTCTGTCCTCCAAAACGTTTTCGGCACATCTGCCTACAATAACACAGGAGCCCTCATTGGCGGCATTTTTGATTATCTCAGACTGAAGTATAAAAAGCTTGTCAGTAACCGGCATTTCTCTTGAGGACATATCCCCAAAAGCAAAAAGAGCATTTCCGAGAGAAAGATTATAAAGTAAACTGTCTGTGGGATATTCGTCAGCCGCCTTTAAAACTTCTTCACTCATACCGCTCTTTTTTGCGGCAAGGCTGATAAGGTTCTTATCATAAAAAGGAATATCAAGCTGCTGTGCCAGCTTTTCACCTATATCGTGACCGCCGCTGCAGAACTGACGTCCAATTGTAATAACAGTTTTTTTCATACTCTATACCTCCCAAAATTAAAAACCAAAGCCTCAACGATGTAAACCGTTGAGGCTTAAAAATTTAGAACACCGGAAACACACCTTTTTAAACAATATCTTCTTTTATGTCCTTCACTGCTACTATTTATTGCAATTTATTTAACACAAAATAAGAAATTCGTATGTTTGTTTTCTTTATTTATGCCGGCAGAACACATAAACATTTATATTTATTCACTTTTCTCTTCACACCGGTCAGGAATTGAAATCTGCCGTTTAAAGCCTCTTCTTCGTAACGGATAATCTCCTTAAATTAATTGCCGAACCTTTTTGTTCGCTTCAATTTTGGTGCAAGACAGAAGCTTTTTTATTTTTCAGTTCTCAAACCGGCGGCCTGACTGTACGGCTCACATTCACAGTACATTGGTACCGCCTCCTTAGTATCTTTTAGTTAAAGGAAAGAACATCAGCACTTTACCATCTAACAAAATAAACTTGACTCCTTTTTCTTCAAACTCACTCTGCTGATTCTTTCAATCTACTTACTTTCTTTCCTTAACTTCAGTTAAATTATAACACCATTTTATGTATTGTCAACATTTTTAAAAGAAAATCATGCTATATTTTTAGTCAAAAAATTCATTTAAATTGCTTATTGACTTACGGGCAAAAAACAGCTAAAATTATGAGGTAGGCTTTCACTAAAGGAGCGTAGTTTATGAACGAAGATTATACACCTGATATTTTAACGGTTGCCGATGACGAAGGCAACGAACATACTTTTGAAATTCTTGACAGCATTGAAACTGATACAGACAGATATGTTGCCGTTACTGCATATTATGATGACCCTGAGGAAATGATAGAAGACGACGGCGAACTTATTATTTTAAAAGTTGAAGAAACTGACGGAGACAGTTTCCTGTCACCTATTGAAGATGATGCGGAATTCGATGAAATCGCTACTATTTTTGAGGAGCGTTTGAGCGAAATCTACGACATTTCTGATGAGAATTAAATAATTCCTGCCTTGTACGTTTAAATACAGTTAATATAACCCAACACACTTTATTAGGGAATGTTTGCTCGGACGGACTATTGCAGACCTCCCGGCTTTTGGTCGGACGGTGGGAGCATGAAAACGTTTGGCGCATACCCACCTGCTTTTTGGGCAGGTTATAATCAGCTGTATGACGGCATGGCGGGTTTTTATTTTTAAAATCAATTTTATTAAAAAACAGCTGCATTATACAGCTGTTTTTTTATGTGTTAAAAATTATATATTATTTCACCGCAAATATAAAGTTGGTTCATAATATATATTATTGATTTATTAAAAGTTTAAATGAAAGTATCTTTTTGTTAACTTTCATTTTTACGCAAAAATATATTGTTTAAATTTTCACACACTCTATTCTCCACCCAAAAAACACACAATAAATACATCAAAAATCATTACAAAATCCTAATTATAATTGTCTTTTAACAGCATTAAAATCCGTATTATATGGCTTAATTAATATAAACTGATTATTAAGTTCATAACAATTTAATTTGAATAAAATCAATTAAACATATAACTTTTATAAATTTTAAATAAAATCCATCTTTAGGTTTTTAATTAAATCAAAAATATTTTTATCTATCTATTTTTTCTTATTAGAAAAAACGAAAAAATTTTTGAAATTTGTAAAAAAATCAAATTTAATTCGATTTTATCCGTTTTATTTTTTCAAAGTCATTTGCTTCAAAATGCATCATTATTTGCTTGACATTGCATTTTCACAAATGTATAATCTTCCATAAACTTTTAAATAAATTTATTAAGGAGATGGCTTCTATGAAGTATGCATTGTTTACAGGCGGTGCCGGTGGTTTAGGAGGCGCATGTGCAAAAGCAATGGCAGCAGAGGGCTGGACTGTATTTGCAGCAGATATTAATGATACTGCGCTTGCAGAAATCAGTCAAACCCAAAATATTATCCCGATTAAAGTTGACATCACAAATCAGGAAAGCGTTGACGCTGCTCATGAAGAAGTTGCAAAATACACAACTAAGCTCGATGCAGTCATTAATTTTGCCGGCATGCACACTATGTGTTCCATGATCGAGGGAAATTGCTCAAACACCATTGAGAAAATGCTCATGATTAATGTTATGGGCATGGTAAGAATCAATCGTACTTTTGTTGACATGGTATTGGAAGGAAACGGACGTATCATCAACTGCAGCTCTGAATGTGGTTATCTGACTGCTCAGCCCTTTAATGGTCCTTATGCAATCACCAAATATGCTGTTGAAGCTTATACTGACAGCCTTCGCCGTGAGCTGATGTTCATTGGTGTTCCTGTTGTTAAAATTCAGCCCGGTTCTTTCAAAACCAATATGCACAAATCTGCTTCTGCAGGTCTCGACAATCTTATCAGCTCAACAAAATATTACGGCAAGGTACTTAACACATTAAGACCCATTATGGATAACGAGCTTAAACACGCAAATGATCCTAAATATCTGGTATCAGCTCTTCTTGAAGCTGTCGATTCAGAAAAGCCTAAAATTGTTTACAGAGTCAAAAACAGCCATATGCTTCGTGCTCTGGAATTTATTCCCACCAAACTTCTTGAATTTGGTTACAGAACAGTTATTAAATAAAAATACATAAAATTGAAAAAGCCATCGTTCAACCGATGGCTTTTTTGTTTTGATTTATATTCTTATCTAAATATTAAAAATCATTTCTCGAAAAGCGTTCTTTAATCTCAGCAGCTTTTCCGCAGGAAAGCCTGCCCTCAGGGCAAACTCCTGTCACAAAACAGCTTGGTCCGTATCTTCTGAAAATATCCGGTGCGCTGCTTCTGAGCATTTTAAGCATATCATATGCATAATCCCTTATTTCCCACTGGGCTCGCTCACAGGTTCTGAGTTTCAAGAAAAGAAGAAGCTCTCTTGCATTCATGGTAATTGTAAGATCAAGGGTGTCTCCGCTGAGAAGCACATAGATGAGATTCTCTTCGCTCTCCCCCATATCTTTAAGCTCATTATAAAGCTTCTGAGTCTCTGAAAAAGCTGATTTATACATTTCGAGCAGCTCTGCATCAGCCTTTACAGCAGGTGGAATTATATATCTTCCTCTGTTTGATGATGTAAGCTCAGGTACTGTCACACACTGGATACGGTGGCGCACAATATGGGTAATGCATGCAAGAGACACATTATTAAGCCTAAAAGTGTAGCTTGCTGCCTCAAGAGGACGTGGTCTTGCACAGTCGATAACTGCGTCAATTATATTTTTCCTTGTTGCTCTGTCTGAAACAGCATTATCAACCTGTGTCTGATTTAAAGCAGTTTCACTTATAAGTGCTGTTTTTGCAACTGCAAGATCACTGTTTTCAGTATATGAAATAAGTTCAACAAGAGGACTTTCATTTACATACTCGCCTTTTGAGGAAAGGAATGAGAAATCCGGCTTGTCATTGTAAGTCTTACCGAAATTATTAAAGCTTTCCATAACTCCGGGAGCAATTTCCTTCGCCTGCTCCAAAAGTGATAATCCAATTTTCTTAATCTCCGGATATTTTCTTCCCCTGCCGTAAAGCATCGCCCTTAAAACATTGAGAAACTCACGGGCATTCATTGAACAGATAAAGTTACTGAAAAAACAGTAAGGCAGTACAAATCTTGCATCCTCTTTGGCAACGCCTTTTTCAGTAAGCTTATTATATATATCAAAAAGCTTTGACATATGCTTTATATACTTTTCCCTTACCGCTTCGGAAGAAAATTCCGGAACAAAAAATCCTGCATCGCCAAAATCAACATATCTTCTTGATTTTACCGTAAATGATGCGAGTCTGAACTCAATCATAAACTGCTCCACAACAACAGATACATTGCGGAAAGCAAGATTGAAAAACAGATGCTCTATAACCGAGTTATGTCCCGACTTTGTAACCTTTTGTATAAGTGACGCATTCTTTTCGGCGTCCTTTGATTTTTCAAGTATATCAAAAACATCTCCAGGCTGAGTGGATATACGTCCGCCGGCAGCGCAGAGACTTTCTCCGCAGTTTGAATATCCTACTATCTTTACTTCTGATTTATAATCCATTGGGAACTCCTCCTTGCTTGTGATAATATACCATATTTTCTTTTTTTAAGCAATAAATCCGTCTTTCAAAAAATCCATACAGGTGATATAATCGAACTGATGAAATAAGTCCTTGTAGGACGAAGAGAACCGGAGGTTAATTTATGATTAAAAGAAACAGTGACATGAGCATCGTTGTGAATGAAGCTATGAGAGGCGGCGACGGCAGCGTCAAAATACGCCACATTCTCAACGCTGACGAGATTCACGGAAAATCCAGAATGACAGCTGTAATCACTCTTGAACCCGGATGCTCAATCGGAGAGCACATTCACGAAAACGAGGAAGAGATATTCTACGTTATGAGCGGAAACGTTATTTATAACGACAACGGAAACGAAACCACCCTTTCAGCAGGTGACAGCTGCATCTGCTATGGCGGAGAAAAACACGGCGTTGCAAATAAATCAGATAAAACTGCCCAGCTGTTCGCCGTCATTCTTACCTACTGATTGATTAAAGATAAAACGCATTTGCCTGTTTCAGTGCAGACAAATGCGTTTTTTATATTATTAATTAAATTTCATTGAATATGCTCCACGAAACTACCTTTATACCCTTATCCTCAGCACGCTGGAGAATATCCCCGCTTTTTAAAAGTTTTAATTCCATAACTCTTTTCTCCCACTCTTTATCTCCGTCAATGGGATATGCAGGATGCAGAAACATTTCCGTAACACCGTCTATACAGTTATCCACTGCTTTAAGATAATAATCTCTCAAAGCATAATAGCTGCCTATTTTATCCATGGAATAAGGATTTGAAACAAGGTCATCAAGCATTCTTACGCCGAGCTTTTCTCCCGCTTTTACAATTCTTTGCTGAAAAGCTATTATGGGCTTCGGAACACTTCTTCCAAACTGTCGCTCCAGAAAATAAGGAGTTTTGGGAAAACGATACGGAAGTGAATGAGCGGCGCAGAATTTATAAGCTTCAATATAAAATCTTCTGCCGTTTATTCCGTACAAAGTTCCGCAGTGATTGTCAGCGTGATCTACCGTACATCCGCTTTCAGTTAAAAAGCGATACTGGGCTTCCAGCTCCTGTGCAACTTCCCTGCGTTTACCGTGAAGTGCAAGCTTTAGCTGGTCAGAGTAAAATCCCCTTTCATCGGAAAGTGATTTTCCGCCACTCATGCTCTTCCATTTGTTCTGCTCATTGTCAGAATTAATCGTCAGATGAACCCCCACGGGAATATTCAGAGAAACGGCAGTTTTCGCAGCCTGCTTTGCATCTTCTGCCACAGTAAGTACAGATGTAGAAGTAATTAAGCCCTCAGTATAAAGCTCTTTTATTGCCTTCGTCTGCTGGGGATTATAGCCGAAATCATCAGCATTTATAATCAGGTATTTCATTTCTTCTTTTCATCCTCGAAATGCAGGAACATTGAGAAAATAGCGGATAATGCTACGGCAACTGCCGGGAAAACAATTAAAAGCATCTTTGAGGCAACATCAGGATTGTTTCCGGGGTTATCACCGTTTACAAAACCAAACACTCTTGAAACAGTAAAGAAAGCAGCAGAGGTAAACAGTCCGTTAAGTCTGTTCATAACTCCCAAACAGCTGGAAATTATACCCTCACGCTTTACGCCGTAATGCTTATAGTCATCATCCATGATCTTGGCACCGATGCAGTCCATAGTTGTAAGGCATCCGGCAACTCCGAGTCCTACTACACCGGCAATACATACTGCCGTAATAAGATTAGAGGCAAAATACATGGGGATAATACCAACAACCATCACTACAAATGAAACTCTCCATGCGTTTACAATATAAACACGCTTTATTATCTGTGTCCAAATAAGAATACCTATAAGGGCAACAGCAAAAACGGCACCAAGCATTATTGTAGTTTTATCACTTTCAAGGTGAAGTGTGTATTTGACATAAAATGGAACTGCCTGTGAAATAAGTGAAAATGCGGCAGAATAAAAAGCGCCTGTAAAACCGAAAATCCAGAACTTTTTGCTTTTAAGAAGCGCCCATATACTTGCAAAGATTTTAGGTTTCTCAGTTGACCAGGACGCAGGATCTTCTTTACATCCGAAAGTACAGTACATTATAACTATAAGGGCTACAATTCCGTAGATGATTGCAGTCTTGCTGTAGCCGATAGCTTTTGTAATCATGGGAGTAAGTGCGATACTTATAACCATTGCTACAAGCTGGAAAGCCTGTCTGATAGCATTGGTTTTTGCTCTTTCGGTATCTTCATGGAAAAGCTCAGGGAACAATGCACCATAGTTCGCATTCATAAGAGAATCGAGAGTTCCTGTAAGTATGTACATAAGAAGCATATATACAAACAGCATTCCAGAGTCGGAGCTAATAAAGGACGGGACATTAAAGAACATTATAAAGCACAATATCAGCAGAGGAACGCCTATTACAAGCCAAGGCCTTCTGCGTCCCCATTTTGTGCGGGTGCGATCGGAAAGAAAACCGTAGACAGGATTGTCAATTGCATCTACAAAGGTGTAAATCAGAAGCACCAGTGAATATTTTTCCATGCTCAGTCCCAGCATATCCACATAAAATATGGCTGCAAAGGACTTGAACATATTTATCGGAATTGACGTTCCGAACATACCTATGCCGTAACGAAACGGCGAGGTTCTTCTTGCCGCTTTAGTGGCAAGACTGCTTTTGTTTTCCATAAATTCTCCTCACTTTATTAAATTAATGTATTTTTAATATATCATAGGATATATGCATTTGCAATATATTTTTTGACTTTTTGAAAAAAATGATGTATGATTATTACAAAAATATTCAGTGAGGAAACTGTTATGAAAAACGATTTAACAATCGAGAAAGAAATAGGTGAATCTCTGCTTAAAAAGTGTTTTTACATTGATTTTGAGGTGCCTGAAAACACAGAAGAACTGCGTATCACCCATTCATGGCTGCCTAAAGAAAAAGGCAATCTGGACTTTGGTCTAATCGATCCCGACGGGATTCAGATTGGAGCCTCCGGCAATGTCAGACAGGACGTTATTATAAGCGAAAAATATTCTACACCGGGATATGATAAATGTACTCCGAAAGCGGGAAAATGGAAAATCATAGTGGGCGTTGACCGTACAGTAGACGGTTTAAAAGCAATATATAATATAAGCTTTAAGAAAAAGAAAAAACGCTGGCTCAAAGGTGATACTCATCTTCATACCGTAAACAGTGACGGAAAATACACACCTGAAGAGCTGGTTGCAAAGGCCCAAAAGAAAAATCTTGATTATATTATTATCACCGACCACAATAACAGCGTTGCGGCTTACAATGATTATAATTATAAGGACATATTGGTAATAAAGGGATGTGAGCTGACTTCTTTCAGCGGACACATAAATTTCTGGGGTGTAAAACGTCCGTTTACTCTCCCCTACTGCGTAAATACATTTGAAGACTTTTTGCCGATTTACAATCAGGCTAAAGAAAACGGAGCTATTATTTCTTTAAACCACCCTGAATGCAAGAACTGCGGCTGGCATATGCCAAGAGAAGGCTTCCACTTTGACTGCGTGGAGGTTTGGAACGGTCCTCAGAGAATAGACAATATGGAAGCTTTAAAATGGTGGCATTCCCTTTTGCTTCAGGGTAAAAAAATTGCCGCAGTTGGCGGCAGCGACTACCACAGGGATTATTATATAACCGATCTTTTGGCTGTACCTACAACTGTTGTATGCGCTGATTCATGCACGTCTGATGATATTTTAAAAGCTCTTAAAAAGGGAAATTCATACATAACTTCATCAGTAAACGGTCCGTCTCTTATTTTAAAGTGCGGAGATTCTATTCAGGGCGATACGGTTATGTTTAAAGAAAACCTCAAAGTAAAAATCGAGGCTGAAAAGCTTAAAAGAAATGATACTGTTATAGTCTATGAAAACGACAGAATTGTTTACAGATACAAAGCAACAAAACCAGGAAGTCACTGCGCCGAAATAAAGGTAAGTGAAAAAGGATTTATAAGGGCGGAAATAATCAGCGAATATAAATCTATTAAAAAAATGGCTTACAAGCAGGCGATAAAATTTATTTTCCCGCCAGATGCAGGACTCCCTGTTCCCCCATTTGCAAAATGTATAAGCAATCCCATTTATTTTGAATAAATAATAAAGCAAAGCTCTGTGCATTCCTTTAAAGGTGAATGTGCAGAGCTTTTTTTAATATCTTAATTTTTATTTCAGTTGACTTTTGTCCGTAATCGGATTATAATATGCAACAGTCCGATTTCGGACAAAAAGCGTTAAGGGTGAATATTATGGATAGTCAGCATTTACACGAAATTCTAATACGTTACAACCGCATATTTAAAGATACAGATAAAATATATCACAATTTTGCAAAGAGCTGCGGTTTATCCGACTGTGCTTTTTGGATTTTATATCTTCTTCGTGAAACCGATACACAATACACTCAGGCGGACATATGCAATATGCTTTATATGCCAAGGCAAACTGTAAACTCCGCTCTTAAAAATTTGCAAAAGGACGAATACATTTGCCTTACACAGGCTGAGAACAACAAAAAGAGCAAGATACTTGTTTTAACAGAAAAAGGCGAAGAACTTGCCAAAAACAGTGCGGATATGGTTTTGAAAGCAGAAATAAAAGTTCTCAGACAATTTTCTGAAAGTGAACTTGAAGTTTTTCTTTCACTGAGCGAAAAATACGCCCTTCTTCTTCGTAAAGAATATGAAGAAATTTCAGATTCCAATTTAAAAACAGGAAAGGAACAAAAATGAGAATTCAGTTATCCGACCATTTTACATATAATAAACTTCTGAGATTTGTTTTTCCGTCGATTATCATGATGGTATTTACATCCATATACAGCGTTGTAGACGGACTTTTCGTATCAAATTTTGCAGGTAAAACAGCTTTTGCAGCGGTAAACCTCATAATGCCGGTACTGATGGGTATGGGCACTGTGGGATTCCTCATAGGAACCGGCGGCAGCGCAGTTGTAGCGAAAACTCTCGGAGAAGGAAAACGTGAAAAGGCAAACGCCTATTTCTCCATGCTTATTTACGTTACAATAGCTATCGGTGCTATTCTGACTGTAATTTCTTTTATTTTTATCCGTCCCATATCTGAGCTTTTAGGCGCTTCAGGTCAGATGCTCGATTACTGCGTTCTTTACGGCAGAATTTTAATCTCTTTTCAGACTGCGTTTATGCTCCAGTGCGCTTTTCAGAATTTCATGGTTGTTGCCGAAAAACCGAAGTTTGGGCTGTTGATCACAGTAGGTTCAGGGCTTACAAACATAATCCTTGACGCTTTGTTTGTGGCAGTTTTCAAATGGGGTATCGCAGGAGCCGCAGCGGCAACTGTTATCAGTCAGGTAGTAGGCGCTGTTGTTCCAATTATCTATTTTTCCCGAAAAAATAACAGTCTCCTGCGCATTACAAAACCGATATTTGATTTTAAAATTCTCCTTAAAGTCTGCACCAACGGTTCATCTGAGCTTATGACAAATCTTTCGGCGTCACTGGTAAATATACTTTATAATTTTCAGCTGATGAAAATTGCCGGGGAAAACGGTGTAGCTGCATACGGCGTAATTATGTATGTTAATTTCATTTTCTCCGCCGTATATTTTGGCTATGCCATTGGCAGCGCTCCCGTTGTAAGCTTTAATTACGGAGCTGCCAACACTGATGAACTTAAAAATCTGTTCCGCAAAAGTCTCATCATCACCGGCTTATTTGGATTTTTAATGGTAACTTTTTCACAGCTATCCGCCTCTCCACTCGCCAAATGGTTTGTAGGATATGACGCTGAGCTTTTTGAGCTTACCGCTCACGGATTTAAAGTATATGCCATATCTTTCTTGATAAGCGGATTCAATGTTTTCAGTTCAGCTTTCTTCACCGCACTCAATAACGGTGCTGTTTCAGCGGCAATAGCTTTTATGCGAACTCTTGTTTTCCAGCTCATTGCAATACTGGTGCTTCCCGTTCTTTTTGGTATCGACGGAGTATGGTTTGCAATTGTTGCTGCCGAACTTTCAGCCCTTATTGTAAGCATTATTTTCTTCATTGCAAAACGAAAGAAATATAAATACGCTTAAACTTAAAAACAGACAAAAACAAAGAGGATATTTGACTGCATTAACTGCTTTCAAATATCCTCTTAAATTTTACCGATTAAATTTCAGATTTAATTTATGCGTCGATTGTAGATATTCCGAGAGTGATCTCTTCAAGGACTTCCAGAAGTACCCTTACAGTATCGAGAGCTGTAAATACAGTTACATTATTCTGTACGGCGCAGCTGCGGATTGCTCCTCCATCCACAATTTTATCTTCTGAAAGCACCGCACGGGTATTTATAACATAAGTTACATATCCCTGACGGATTGAGTCGAGAATATCTGTTGAGCCTTCGCTTATCTTTTTTCTTACTCTCGTTTTAATACCGTTTTCTTTAAGGAATTTAGCTGTTCCCTCAGTGGCTTCTATATTGAATCCAAGGTTATAGAAGCGTCTGATAAGAGGAAGTGCTTCTTCCTTATCATCATCGGCTATTGTGGCGAATACTGTTCCGTAATTCTGAATCTTTACTCCGGAAGCCTGTAGAGCTTTGTAAAGGGCACGGGTAAGCTTGTTATCATAGCCGATTGCCTCTCCTGTTGACTTCATTTCAGGAGAAAGATATGCATCAAGTCCGCTGAGCTTTGAGAAAGAGAATGCCGGAGCTTTTACATACCATCTATTCTTTTCGGCTGGATAAAGCTCTGTAAAGCCCTGCTCTTTAAGGCTCTTGCCAAGGATAACAAGAGTTGCTATATCTGCAAGAGAGTATCCGGTAGCCTTTGAAAGGAAAGGAACAGTTCTCGAAGAACGTGGGTTAACCTCGATAATAAATACATCTTCGTTCTGGTCTACGATAAACTGTATATTGTAAAGACCTACAATGCCTATTCCGAGGCCGAGTTTCTTTGTATAGTCAAGGATTGTATCCTTAACCTTCTGGGATATACTGAATGACGGATAAACGCTGATTGAGTCGCCGGAATGTACGCCGGTACGCTCAACAAGCTCCATGATACCGGGAACAAATACATCCTTGCCGTCACAGATTGCGTCTACCTCTACCTCTTTACCCATGATGTATTTATCAACAAGCACAGGTTTATCCTCGTCGATTTCAACGGCAGTTTTAAGGTAGTGGCGAAGCTGATTTTCACTTGCAACAATCTGCATTGCTCGTCCGCCGAGAACAAAGCTGGGTCTTACAAGCACAGGGAAGCCGATTCTCTTTGCGGCATTTATACCGTCCTCAATATTTGTAACAGCCTGTCCCTTTGGCTGAGGAATATTAAGGTCGGAAAGAAGCTTTTCAAAAGAGTCTCTGTTCTCTGCCTTTTCAATGGCGTCACAGTCGGTTCCGATAATCTTTACTCCCCGCTCCATAAGAGGCTGCGCAAGGTTAATGGCTGTCTGTCCGCCGAGAGATGCTATAACTCCCTCAGGCTTTTCGAGAGCGATAATATTCATTACGTCCTCTGTGCACAAGGGCTCGAAATAGAGTTTATCAGAAGTTGTATAGTCTGTTGAAACAGTTTCGGGGTTATTGTTGATGATGATAGCCTCATAGCCTGCGTGTTTAATTGTCTTTACAGCGTGAACGGTAGAATAATCGAACTCAACGCCCTGACCGATTCTGATAGGTCCTGAGCCCAGAACTACAACCTTTTTCTTATCGGAAACAATGGATTCGTTTTCCTCTTCATAAGTCGAATAGAAATAAGGAATGTAGCTTTCAAACTCGGAAGCGCAGGTATCAATCATCTTATAGACAGGGAAAATTCCCTTTTCTTTTCTCATGGCGAAAATATCGGTTTCGCTCATGTTCCAGAGATAAGCTATCTCTTTATCAGAGAAGCCCATTCTCTTTGCTTCGTAAAGGACGGATTCGTCTTTTGGAGCTGCTTTAATCTTTTCCTCTTCATCGGTTATATTTTTAAGCTTTCTGAGGAAAATCATATCTATCTTTGTAGCTTTGGAGATTTCCTCTTCCTTTACTCCCAGACGGAGAAGCTGTGCTATGGCATATATACGGTCATCAGTGCCGAGCTTAATGTATTCCATAAGTTCTTCGGCAGTGTAAGAATCAAACTTAGCCATATAGAGGTGGTAAACACCGATTTCAAGTGAACGTATTCCTTTTAAAAGGCTTTCTTCTATTGTTCTGCCGACACTCATTATTTCACCGGTAGCCTTCATCTGAGTTCCGAGGCTGTTGTTGGCATCGGTGAATTTATCAAAGGGGAAACGAGGCATCTTTGTAACCACATAGTCGAGAGTAGGCTCAAAGGATGCGGGAGTATTGGCAAGCTGGATTTCATCAAGGGTCATGCCGACGCTGATTTTTGCCGAAACACGGGCAATCGGGTATCCGCTTGCCTTTGAAGCAAGAGCAGATGAACGTGAAACACGGGGGTTAACCTCGATGAGGTAATACTGGAATGAATTGGGATCAAGGGCAAACTGTACGTTGCATCCGCCCTGAATTTTAAGGGCTCTGATTATTTTAAGAGCACTGTCTCTGAGCATATGGTACTCTTTATTTGTAAGAGTCTGAGAAGGACAGACAACTATTGAGTCACCGGTGTGAATACCAACAGGATCAAGGTTTTCCATGTTACAGATTGTAATTGCGGTATCGTTTGCGTCACGCATTACTTCATACTCAATTTCCTTAAAGCCCTTTATGCTCTTTTCAACAAGCACCTGATGAACAGGAGAAAGTGAAAGAGCGTTTTTCATAACTGTTCTGAACTCTTCTTCATTATCGGCAAATCCGCCGCCTGTTCCGCCCAAAGTGAAAGCGGGACGAAGTACAACGGGATAACCTATCTTTTCAGCGGCTTCAAGTCCCTCTTCCATGGAGTTTGCTATCATGGAGGGAAGCACAGGCTCTCCGAGGCTTTCGCAAAGCTCCTTGAAAAGCTCTCTGTCCTCAGCCTGTTCGATACTGTTAACGTCAGTTCCCAGAAGCTCTACACGGCATTCTTTTAAAATACCCTTCTTTTCAAGCTGAACTGCAAGGTTGAGTCCTGTCTGTCCGCCGATACCGGGGACTATTGCATCGGGACGCTCATAGCGCAGTATTCTCGCAACATATTCAAGGGTAAGAGGCTCCATATATACCTTATCGGCAATGGAGGTATCAGTCATAATGGTGGCGGGGTTAGAGTTGCACAAAACAACCTCATATCCCTCTTCCTTAAGGGCAAGACAAGCCTGTGTGCCTGCATAGTCAAACTCGGCAGCCTGTCCGATAACAATAGGTCCTGAACCTATAACAAGTATCTTTTTAAGGTCGGTTCTTTTAGGCATTCTCTTTCGCCTCCTTCATCATGTTTATAAAGCGGTCAAACAGATATGCGCTGTCCTGTGGTCCCGGTGCACTCTCCGGGTGGTACTGAACGCTGTATATTCTGTCTTTAACGCACTCTACACCCTCAACGGTTGAATCAAGAATATTGATATGTGTTACTGTAAGAGGAGTGCCTTTAAGGCTTTCAGTATCAACGGCATAGGAGTGGTTCTGGGAGGTGATTTCTATTTTTCCCGTAAGAAGATTTTTTACCGGGTGGTTTCCTCCTCTGTGGCCGAATTTAAGCTTATATGTGCTTGCTCCGTATGAAAGGGAGATTATCTGATGACCGAGGCATATACCGAAAATCGGATATTTTCCGTGAAGAGCTTTTATGGTCTCAATAACCGGAACTGCGTCTGTAGGGTCTCCCGGTCCGTTTGAAATAAACACTCCGTCGGGACTGAGTGTTTCTATCTCATCAGCGGAGGTATTCCACGGAACCACCGTAACATCACATCCCCTTGCACAAAGGGAACGGACTATATTGAGCTTCATTCCGCAGTCGATTGCCACAACCTTGAATGTTCCTTCCTCGCTCTTAGCAAGCCAAGGCTCCTTGCAGCTTACCTTTGATACTGCATCATGGGGTATATCGGTCTTTGACAAAATCTCAAGAGCCTCAGAAACCGGTGTATCTGCATCGGTGATATAAGCCTTGCGGCTTCCGTAATCCCTTATTGAACGGGTGAGCTTACGGGTATCAATGCCGTAAACTCCGGGAATATTATATTCCTTCATTACCTCGCCAAGGGTCTTTGCACTTCTGAAATTTGAGGGGAAATCATTATACTCTCTGACCACCAAAGCTCCAATGGTGGGAGTTTTTGTTTCATAGTCGTCATCTGCCATACCGTAATTACCTATAAGGGGATAAGTCATAACAACTGCCTGATAGGTATAAGACGGGTCTGAGATAATCTCCTGATAGCCGACCATGGAGGTGTTGAATACTATTTCGGTGACTTTATTGCAGTCTGCACCAAAGCCGTATCCGTAATATTCTGAACCATCCTCTAAAATAATCTTTTTGTTAAAATTCCTCTCCATTTTTTCACCTCCGGGTATTTTCGCATCCGCTTGATTTACATTTTTCTTAATATTATAACATCAGTTATGCCATTAATTAAACGTGAAAATGTAAATTTATTTAAATCTTACTCCCATTCCACTGTGGCGGGAGGCTTACTTGTTATATCATAAACCACTCGGTTTATACTGCGAACCTCATTTGTAATACGGCTGCTTGCCTTTTCAAGAACATCATAGGGAAGCCTTGTCCAGTCAACTGTCATAAAGTCATCGGTGTTTACAGCTCTGAGAGCAACGGTGTAGCCATAGGTTCTTGCATCACCCATTACGCCTACACTTCTGTTTCCTGTAAGCACTGCAAAATACTGGCTTATATCTCTTTCAAGACCTGCCGCTGCTATTTCTTCACGGAAAATAGCATCTGCATCCTGAAGCACCTGAAGCTTCTCCGCAGTAATCTCTCCTATGATTCTCACTGCAAGTCCCGGTCCCGGGAACGGCTGACGCCATACAAGATCATGGGGAATACCAAGCTGCTCTCCAGCTGCTCGTACTTCATCCTTAAACAGATCACGTAAAGGCTCAACTATCTCATCAAAATCTATTACGTCGGGAAGTCCGCCTACATTGTGGTGACTCTTAATAACTGAGGCATCTCCCGCTCCGCTCTCTATTACATCAGGATAAATGGTTCCCTGTACAAGACAGTGTACCTTTCCTATCTTCTTTGCTTCCTCTTCAAAAACTCGTATGAACTCATTACCTATAATTTTACGCTTTTCTTCGGGCTCTACGACTCCTGCAAGCTTTTCGAGAAAACGCTGCTGAGCATTTACTCTTATAATATTCATATTAAAGGTTTCTTTAAATGTCTTTTCTACATAGTCTCCCTCATTTTTACGAAGCAGACCGTGGTCGACAAATACGCAGGTAAGATTATCCCCTATGGCTTTATGGAGAAGCACTGCTGCAACAGAGGAATCAACTCCGCCGCTAAGAGCACAGAGCACTTTTTTGCCCGCAAGGTATTTTTTATACTTTTCAACGGAAGCGCTGACAAAATCAGCCATATTCCAGTCGCCTTTACAGCCGCACACGGAGAAAAGGAAATTGTGAAGCATCTGCTTTCCGTATTCTGTATGAGTGACCTCAGGATGGAACTGCACACCGTAAAGACTGCGTTTTGCATCCTCCATAGCTGCACAGGGACAGTTATCGGTTGTAGCCGTAACTTTAAAAGAAGCCGGCACCTCTTTAACATAATCAGTGTGGCTCATCCAGCATATACTTTCCTTATCAACATCTTTAAAAAGTACGCTTTCACCTGCATAAAGCTTCACTTTGCCGTATTCGCTTATGCTTCCTGCACTGCAAATCTCTCCGCCGCCCATATATGCCATAAGCTGGCATCCGTAGCATATACCGAGAATCGGAACACCTATATCGAGAATTTCAGATGTATAGTGCGGTGAAGTTTCCTCATATACGCTGTTTGGTCCTCCTGTAAAAATTATTCCCTTATACCCTGCCTTTACTATTTCTTCAAGGGGTGTTTTATAGGATTTCACTTCGGCATAAACATTCAGTTCTCGCACACGTCGTGCAATCAGCTGATTATACTGTCCGCCAAAATCAAGCACAAGTATTTTATCCAAATCCATTCCGCCTTTCACAAGTGTAATATATTCCGGTCATTATTTTAATCCAAAACGGCTCCATATTCAATAAATTTATTTTTCTTTTCCAAACAGATGATCCCTGCACACTTCATCAGTGTTTTTTCTGTTAATAATGCCACTATAATTTCTCTGCAAAACATTAATTTTCTTTAAAAATAAAATTACACGTCTAAGCCCTCATAATTGCCTTGATTTAAAAGGCAATCCATGTTACAATATTTTACACATTTATTAATATGTATTTGCTCAGTGAAATTCTTATAAAGAAATTTGCCGTCTGTGCATAAATGCGCCAGATACATTCTGATTTCTCTGAGCTTTATTTTATGTTCTTAATTTTTCCTAAGTCATTTAAGACTGCGAAAAATACAGATATAAGCATAAATTTTAAGGAAGGAATGGATTAAGTGAAAACTGCTGATACAAAGCAAACATCTAAAATCGGCAAACTGATAGCCAATATCAGACTTCACTGGAACGAACCTGGCAAAGGCAACTATATGCCCTACAAAGAGGTTCTTGCTTACGCCGGAGGTGGCATCGGCGTAAAATTCCTGGCAGTTATGGCGACAAACATGATTTTGTCCACCACTAACGTGCTCATAGGAAACACTATCGGAATTGCCCCACTTGATATGTACGTACTTTACGTTCTCTCTGTTTTGTCAAATATTCCCCTTTCCGGAATAAGAGCAAATATCATCGACAACACCAGAAGCAAGGAAGGTAAATACCGTCCGTACATAGTTAAAACTGGTATTCCCTGTGCTCTTATAACAATACTGTTTGTCTGGTTCCCCTATGACAAACTCGAAAGTATTGTAGGTTCCGGTATGATTTTCGGAAAAGAAAAAGCATACATCGCAACCTGTGTAGTAGTATTACTTCTTAATTTCGGACAGCAGTTTTTCTACAACTTCTTCTATGAAGCATACGACAACCTGCTTCACGTTCTTTCTCCGAATTCCCAGGAAAGAACCGACGTTGCATCAATTAAGGGCGTCGTATATTCACTTGCCCCCTCTATCCTCGGTCTTGTAATGCCTTTGGGTGCACAGCTGTTTACAAACGATAACATGTATGACATAAGGCTTTACAGATATATCTATCCGCCTCTTTGCATACTTTCAATTGGCCTTTGCATTGTAATATATGCTAACACCAAAGAAAAAATAGTTCAGGCTAAAACTCATGTTATCCAGATTAAATTTATGGATTCCATGAGAGAGGTTATAAGAAACAAATATTTCTGGATTATCGCTCTTGCCGGTTGGCTCGGTTTCCTCGAATCAGCAGTTAACACCATGCTTCAGTGGCTTTATAACTACGGCGGCATCTGCAACGGTGCAGAATATTCTTTAATTACTCTTTTCTGTCAGAATGCCGGATTGGTAGGTATGCTCCTTGCTCCCATATGCATCAGAAAATGGGGCAAAAGAGGCGTCCTTATAATGACAAACGTTTTTAACGTTGTGTTCATTTTACTTATGTATCCCTTCATAAATGTTCTGTTCATCCTTGTTTTCTGCTTCTGGATGAACGCTCTTATGAACGCTTTTGCACAGATTCTCACTCCCACAATCCAGGCTGATATCCGTGATTATCAGCAGTATGTATCCGGTGAAAGAATCGACGGAATGTTCTCTACAATCACTGCCATAGGCGGAATCGTTACTCTCGCAACAAGCAGCGTTCTTCCCATGATTTACGAAAAATTCGGAATTAACGAAGTCGTTGCACGTTCAGTAATGAACAATCCCGAAGTGATGAACCGTGTTCTGGATAACGGTGCTGTTGTAGGCGATGTTATCAACAAAGCAATTGCAAACGGCAGTGCAAATATCTCTTACTTCTCTCTTTATGATCCGGATATTCTTTCTTCCATGCTTCGCATTTTGATTATCGTCTCTGCTCTCGGCGCTCTGATAAATGTTATCCCCTATTTCTTCTATGATCTTACCGAGCTTAAACAGCAGGGAATTATCAAAGTCCTTAAAATTCGTGCTTTCTTTGAAGACTATGGCAACAACACACTTAGCGACCGTGATCTTGTAGAAGTTATTGAAATGGTTAAAACAGCCAATGAGCTTTCCGGTGAACAGGTAAAACCGCTTTCAAAAGCAGATATAAAGACTGCCCGCAAAGCCAAAAACAAAGAAGCTTTGGCTGAAGCCAAAAAGATATATAAACAAGAACGCACACGCAATACTGAAATTCAGCTTGCTCCTTTTGTAATCAAAGAACTTAATCGCTTTGACGGAGAGCTGGGTAAATTACAGCTTGCCAATGCTCAAAAGATCGCAGCAATGGGTCTTCAGGGATTGGAAACCGTTTCAATCGCTGAACTCAAAGAAGAGCTTCGCAAAGCTAAAGGACTTCCCAAAGGAACAGAAGAAGAAAAAGAAATCCGCCAGTATTCTATCAATTTCAGCCGTACCAGACTTACTGCAAGAAAATATCAGAAAGAATACTATGAAGGAAAAGATCCTATTAAAGTTCCCGATGATACAGCTATAAACGAACTCTTCAGAATGGAAGAAGTTTATAACGAACAGGAAGACGAACTTTACAAGGCTCTTTATAAAGCAAAAGAAGATAAAGATAAAGCAAAGATCAAAGAGCTCAATACGGAATTGAAGGCTTTGAAAAACAACATCAAAAAGCTCAATAAGGATATCCGTGATGAGCAGAACAAACGAGTTTTCTATAACCGTTCTGCAAAGCCCTGGGTTGACGCTGTTAAACTTTTAAAGCAGGCTGAAAATTACAGCCATTTCTCAGAAATTGAAAAGCTTTATGAGGATGCTAAAAACAGAATTGAAGCTCTGGAAGCTTAATTAATGTTTGATTATTCTTGTATTCTCTGCCCCGATTGTGTTTTGCAATCGGGGCTTTTCTTATGACAAACAGCCTAAACAAGGGTTCTCAATTTATTTTTTACTTTTTACGGAAAAACAGTTGACATGGATATAGGTTTGTGGTATTATAGTTAAGCACTCAAGAGAAGTGCTTATATCGCGGAGTGGAGCAGTCCGGTAGCTCGTCGGGCTCATAACCCGAAGGTCGTAGGTTCAAATCCTGCCTCCGCAACCAACTCAAAACCCTTGAAACAGAAATGTTTCAAGGGTTTTTGTCATGATTTCAAAAAATTACAAAACTATGCTCTTCTAACACTATTTCTAATATAATTAGTTAGACACGTGCTCCATTGAGCTTATCAGACTATTCTTATATAGTAATAAACCTCGAACAAAACTTCTGCGTCAAAGCTTTCAACTGTAAACATAGACTAAAAAGGATGCTACGCTAATAAGTAAAGAAAAGCAATAAAACAAAAAATAACGCTGAAACCAAAGCGAATTGGATTCAGCGTTATTCTGGTGCCGGCGACCGGACTTGAACCGGTACGGTGTTGCCACCGAGGGATTTTAAGTCCCTTGCGTCTGCCGATTTCGCCACGCCGGCAAAACCTTATTTATTATAAGCTTTCTAAGGCGCAAAGTCAATATGTTTTTATAAGACATTTATTAATTTAAAAAATTCAGCTAAATAAGGTATAAGACTGCTTACAAAATCAAATAAGGTGATTTTAAATTTTATTCGTTTGCCATATATACAATGTAATTAAACTGCATGGGAACCTCGATTTCCTCTTCCTTTTCCCCATACTTTGCCATGCGTATACCTTTATATAAATTATTAAGGAATTTTTCTCCCTCACGGTAATCAGGTACATCAAGGCCGCCGTTTTCATAAAGAATATCTTCCGCTGTCTGAGCATCACCGGTTTTAAGATAACACATTGAAAGGTACATCCTCAGTCTCGGAGCAAATTTAATACTCTCATCAAGCAATTCATAAATCTCCATCGCTTCCTTATAGTTCCCGCTCTGCATAAACAGATTAATAACACTTTCGGCAACGGAATAATTGTCATTGCAAAGCTTAACGGACTTTTCAGCAAAATAAAATGCATTCTTTCCCTTTGCATTATGAATTATAAACGCCATGAGATGATTATTCAAATAGTTGTTATCATACACCATACTTTCAGCACAAAGTTTCTGCGCCTTTTCATAATTCTTTGAATATGCTTCGTAAACTGCAAGCTCATAATACACAGCCCAGTTACTTGTTTTTTCTTCAACAAGCTTTTTCAAAGCCTCAATCTGATACTTTTCCTGGGCAAAGGGCACATCACCGTATATATCAAAATAGAATTCTCCCTTTTCACAAAGTGATAAATACTTCTCACTCTCTTCGCATAGGGTAAAATCCAGATGCTTCGGAGCACCGCCGTCTATTTTGTTCTTAACATATCCGTATCCTGTGGCAGTGTATACGGTTTCTCCCTTTTTCAGCGAAATGCTCTTATCGGTATCTTCACATACTTTGTCGAGAATGTCACTGGACAGAGTATCCTTTACCTTTTCATTTATATAATTAACAAGTGCTCTGTAATCTCCGTTTACCATTTCACTTGGGACATCGGCAGCTGTATACACTTCCACCCAGCTCCAGCTTGTCTTTGACGGCATTGGTATACATTCATACTGCGTTTTTCCGAGTCCCGCTTGAATCTCGATATAATCCCCTGCCTTATCAGTAAGAATATCCTGCCAGTGACGGCTTCCTTTTAGATGTCCCCATGTAAACAGTTTGCGTCCCTGAAGTCTCGAAGAGGAAAGCTGCAAAAGTCCCCTGCCTTCCTTATTTACATTAGCGATAAATTTATTTGAACGTGGCTTTACATCGAAAAAGTAATCAATAGTATGTCTTATATTCTCATAAAATGAAACATCTGTTCCGTCTTCCACAACAGGAATGGATGTTTTTCTTATTCCTGTTCCCTCAACGTTTGAAAAGGCTTCATTGGCATCTACAATAAGTCTTCCGCCTTTAAACTCAGGTGTAGCTATATTACTCCACCAGTACATGGGCACAACTTCTGCGTTGGGATTTTCTATGCGCACTTTAACCATGAGCTTATCATCACTGAGCCAGAAGTCTATCTGATAGTAAACCTCTCTTACACGCTCAAATTCATAAAAGCGTAAAACCTCTTCGCCATTATCTCCGGTCAGCGTTGCACAGTAAAGCTTACTGCAAGTGTAGGCGGTGTGTCCGATAACCCCTATATTCCATTCGACACCGCCGCTGAACCAGCTGTTTCTTAAAGACAGATTTCTGAACCTTATAACATCATTGGCATATACAAGATCTTCGCCTGTTTTTTTATTCTTAAGTTTCCAGAGTCTTGCACCGTAATCACACAAAAATTCCGCATAGAGATATTCATTTTCCAAAACCGCAATTCTTACATCCTGCTCTGATATATCTGTATAAAGATTCTGCTCACGGTAAGGATAACAGGTTTCACGTCTGCCGTAGCCTACAAAAAGCCCCTGATAATCTTCAATATATGACTTACTGCTGTTCTGCACATTAATAGCGTTGCCTATACTCGGTACACTTGCTTCACGAATGATTTTACTGGCCGGATATTTTACTGTTTTAAATTCTATCATTTTTCTCACCACATATATTTAAATTTCATCTTAGATGTGTTGACACTACATCTCCACGATATATAATAATATCATTGTATTTGCGTAATTCAAGGTGAAAAATCAGTATATAGTTGAGGATTATCATGATAAAAGAAGCTTTTTGGGGATTTGACAGTTATAACGAAAGCAAATCTGATTTCAATATTATTGCTGTTGGTGCAAGCAACTGCAAAAAAGGATATTGCATTGAAAACGAATGCTCGGAATTCGCCTGCATCGAATACATAACCGATGGCAGCGGATTTTTGGAAATAGACGGTAAAAAAATCCTGCAGAAAAAGGGAAGCGTTATACTGATTCCAAGACATTCAAAGTGCAAATATTATACCGATCCTTCCGATTTGCAGTCAAAAATCTGGATGATGGCAACCGGTGATATTGTAGATAATCTTTTTGATAGTTTTATACCATCAGGCAGCTATGTATTTGAATCCAGTGAAATTAAAGGCTATTTCGATGAAATTCTCAGACTCACTCAAAAGCATTGCGAGAATTATTCTGTCCTGCGTAAAAAACTGTTTGTTCAAATATCAAATATCTTCACTCATGCTTGTTCCGATCAAACTTTTGAAACCGCTGCTCTCCCTGATTTGATTAAAGAACATCTAAACGCCGGTATTTATAAAAAGTACTCCCTTGACGAGCTTGCTTCTTCACTGAATTATTCCAAAAATCATCTCATATGTGTTTTCCGAAACGAATACGGCATGACCCCCTACCGATATCTTCTTACCAAAAAAATAGAAAACGCCAAATGGTATCTCGAAAATACAGGCATATCTGTATCAGAAATTTCCAATTCATTAAAATTTGCTGATACCTCTTATTTTTCAAACATTTTCAAAAAGGAAACCGGAGTAACACCAACCCAATGCAGAAAAATAAATCATAAGAAAATTTAGTATTATTTAATTTGTTCTTTGCAAACTTACCTCTAATTGATTTATAAATTTGATTTATATTTAATTTAATGTATTTTATATAATAAATGTGTAGCAGTCATGTTGACTTTTAATTCAAAAAAGGATAAAATGCTGCTGTATGCAAAAAAATAGACAAATATAACGTTTATATTGCAAAAGGAGTGATATTGTGAGCTTTATCGAATTCGATTCTGTTTACAAAAGGTACAAAATGGGCGAGATTGTTATTAACGCTGCTGACGGCGTAACTTTCAATATCGAACAAGGTGAATTCTGTATCGTTGTAGGTGCCAGCGGAGCCGGTAAAACAACCGTTCTCAATATGCTTGGCGGTATGGATAACTGTGACGACGGAAAAATCAGAGTTGCCGGCGAACTCATCAACGAGTTTAGTCCAAAACGTCTTATAGAATACAGACGTTTTGACGTCGGATTTGTTTTCCAGTTCTACAATCTTGTTCAGAATCTCACAGCCCTTGAAAATGTTGAACTTGCAACTCAGATTGTTGACAAGTCCTTAAGCGCAAGCAAGGTTCTTGAGCGTGTTGGCCTCGGTGACAGAATGGATAACTTCCCATCTCAGCTTTCCGGCGGTGAACAGCAGCGTGTTGCTATTGCAAGAGCTCTTGCAAAAAATCCCAAGCTTTTGCTCTGTGATGAACCTACCGGCGCTCTTGACTACAAAACAGGTAAACAAATTCTTGCTCTTCTCCAGCAGACATGCCGTGAAACAGGCATGACCGTTGTTGTTATTACCCACAATCAGGCTCTCACTCCTATGGCAGACCGTGTTATAACAATGCGAAGCGGCCGTGTGCAGAGCATTACTACTAATGAAAATCCCGTCCCCGTTGAAAGGATAGAATGGTAATGAAAAAATCTTTGTTTAAAGAAACTCTCCGTTCTATCGACCGCAGCAAAGCCCGTTTCATCTCCATTATAGCCATTGTGGCTTTGGGAATCAGCTTTTTCGCTGGAACAAAGGCTACTGCTCCGGATATGAAAGAAACAGCGGAGATATATTTTAATGAATCAAATCTCATGGATGCAAGAGTTATTTCCCCTGTTGGTCTTACTGACGAGGATATTAAGTCTCTTGAACAGATCGAAGGCGTTGACACTGTAATGCCTTCACGTTTTGTTGACGGTATACTTAAAATCGACGGCAAAAGCCTTGGTGATATTGACGGCTCTGAAATGACATGCCGTGCTATGTCTCTTGATTTTGAGGCCGCAAAGGATTTTGGCAATAACGGCACTGCATCTGATGATTACATGAACCGTGTAACACTTGTAGAGGGTCAGTGGCCAAGCAAACCAAATGAATGTGTTGTTGACGGCAGCTCACTTTCAGCTCCTGAACAATTCAAGATCGGTCAGAAATTCTCTCTTGCCGGTGACGGAACAAATATTGAGAACAAACTCAATGTAACCGAATTTACAATTACCGGTATTGTCATGACTCCCCTTTACCTTTCCTTTGAAAGAGGAAATACTAACATAGGAAGCGGTAAACTCGGTACATTCATTTATGTTTCAGACGATGTTTTCAATTTTGATTATTATACTGAAGCATATCTTACAGTAGCAGGCGCTGATAATTACAGCCCCTATACCGAAGAGTATACAAACTTTGTTACTCCTATTCTTGACAAAATTGAAGAAGTTGCTTCTGTAAGACTTCCCATCAGAGTTGAAGAAGTCAGAGCAGAATATGGCCCCAAAGTTGCAGACGGCGAAATCACACTCCGACAAAAGCAGGCCGAATATGATGAAAAAGTCAAAAACGGCGAAAAAGAGGTTCAGGAGCTTAAGGACAAAGCCGCCAACGGTCAGGCTCAGATAGATGAAATGAAAGCCAAGTTCAACGCATCCCTTACAGATGCTCAGAAAGAACTTCTTTCTAATTCCAATGAACACAGCGCACAGTATGAATTATGGCGTCAAAAACAGAATGAATTTAACAAGACAAAAATAGAACTTGCTAAATATGCCAATGCTGATAAAGAGCTTGCATCTGCAAAATCAGAACTTGACAGTGCAAAAACTCAGATTGAAACATCTCAAAACACTGTAAACGAATTAAAAGGTTTAATAACAAAGACTCAGGAATCGTTGGATCATTTTAAAAACATGCAAAACGAATCCAAAGAGCAGATTAGAGACTGGATTGAAAATTCAGGACTTCCGCCTGAGCAGATAGAAGAAATGCTTGAAACACTCAACAGCTTCACAGCTGTGGGTACTGCGGAAGAAATGATTGCTTATCTTGAACCCATTCTTGATGACTATGAAAAGCAGCTCGATGAAAATCAGGCACAGCTTGATGCAGCAAAAGTAGAGTACAACAAAAAGTATGCTGAATATCAGGAAGCATACGCTGAATATCAGAAATATCTTGATGCACAGTCAGACCTTACAGCTGCCGAAATAGAGCTTAAAGAAGCTGAAAGACAGCTCAACTCTGCAGGAGTAGATATTCAGCTTGCTCAGCTTGAGCTTTCAATGAGCCAGAAACAGCTTCAAAGCGAAATTCAGCTGGCTGAAACACAGCTTGCAGCAGCACAGGCAGCTGCAGAAACAGCTGATGAAACCTTCGCCAATGAAAAAGCTGCAGCAGAAAAAGAACTCACCAAAGCTAAATATGACCTTAATGAAGCAAAAGATTTGCTTGCAAGCCTTGGTACTGTTGAATGGATGATTCAGGACAGAGACGATCAGCCCGGATATACGGGATATGGTCAGACAGCTGACAGAATGGCCGCCTTTGCACAGGTATTCCCCATTTTCTTCTTCCTTGTAGCTGCTCTTGTTTGCCTTACTACCATGACAAGAATGGTTGAAGAAGAACGTACTCAGCTCGGTACTCTTAAAGCTCTCGGTTACTCAAGCGGATCAATTGCTGCAAAGTATCTTATCTATGCAATTTCTGCAAGCCTTATCGGTTCGGTAATCGGATTGCTTCTTGGATTCTACATATTCCCGAAAGCTATTTTTGCCGCTTACGGCATTATGTACGAACTTCCCCCATGCGTAATCAGATTTAAATGGTCTTACGCTGTTATCGGAACCATTATCTCACTCTTTGCTACAACAGCCGCTTCTTTCCTTGCTTGCCGCAAAGAGCTCAGAGAAAATCCCGCCAGACTCATGAGACCCAAAGCTCCCAAAAAGGGCAAGAGAATCCTTCTCGAAAAAATTGGTTTCATCTGGTCACGTCTCAACTTCACTTCAAAGGTTACTGCAAGAAACCTTTTCAGAAATAAGAAGAGATTTATCACAACTCTCATTGGTGTTGCAGGATGTACCGCTCTTCTCCTTACCGGATTCGGACTTGGTGATTCCATTTCTGCAATTATGGATAACCAGTTTGCTGAAGGCGGCGTATGCAATTACGACGTTCAGATAGTTTTGAGCGACAGATATTCTTTAACTGATGGCAGACCAGAAGTTATGAATAATATCGAAAATCGCTCCGAAATCAAAACATCAATGATGACTCAGATGGAGGTTATCGACGGAACTTCTGACCGCACAGAAGATGTTCTTGAAATTAACCTTCTTGTACCTGAAAACGCAGCATCTCTGTCTGAATTTGTTAAACTTCAAAACAGACAGACCGGTGAAAATGTCACTCTCGGTGATGACGGCGTTATCATTACAGAAAAGTTTGCTAACCAGACTGAGACAAAAGTAGGAGATAATATCACTATTATCACTGCTGACGGCAAAGAGGTTTCTGTACCTGTCTCAGGAATAGTTGAAAATTATACATTCCATTATGTATACATGTCCCCTGCCTTCTATGAAAAGACATTTGGCAGTGAACCTTCCTTCAACTATGTAACAGCTATACTCAACGATAACGTTGATTCTGCTCAGAAAGAAACTCTTGCAACCGAACTTATGAAAGTAAGCGGCATAGATGCTGTTGCCTATACTACACAGATTATAGATACTTTTGAGCAGATTATAAGCAGTCTTAACCTTGTAGTCGGCATATTCATCCTGGCAGCCGGAGCACTCTCATTTGTTGTTCTCTATAACCTTTCAAATATCAATCTTAACGAAAGAGTTCGTGAAGTTGCAACAATTAAGGTTCTCGGCTTCAGAGATAACGAGGTAAGTACCTACATAGTACGTGAAAACATTATCCTGACGATTATAGGAACTGTTTTAGGTCTTATTTTGGGTATATTCCTACACAGCTATGTTGTCACAGTAGCAGAAGTTGACGTTGTAATGTTCGGACGCAGCATAGAACCTCTCAGCTTTGTATTCGCAGCTATTCTTTCACTGGTATTTGCAGCTATTGTTAACTTCATCATGCACTTTAAACTCAAAAAAGTTAACATGGTTGAATCACTTAAAGCTGTAGAGTAATATTTGATATTATTCACTCCGCAATTTAATAACGTTATAAATCCCATGTACGGTAAAATTTCGTACATGGGATTTTTATTAATACTAAAACTTTCCCTTTAAGTTGACAAAAAATACCAGTAATATTAAAATGAAATAACATAATTATTTTTATAAGTAAGAAAGGAATGAATTGTTTTGAATAAAAAAATCTTAGCCCTCTTACTTTCAGCGGCATTGCTTATTTGCGCCTCCGGATGCTCTCTCGGCGGAAAAATCAAAATCGGCAATCAGTCAGTTGAAAAAAATGAAACACAACTCTCACTGTGCTTCAGCGAAATAGAGGATCTCTCCCCTATCACTGAGTTCACTAAAGCAACAAAAGTAGCAATCTGCAACAATAGTCTTACTGACATATCAGCTCTTTCGGGTATGACTAATATTACTGATTTAGACGTTTCCGAAAATGAACTCACAGATATTTCAGTTATCAGCACTTTACCTCAACTTCAAATACTAAGCATTGCTGGAAATCAGATTTCAGACATAAGTGCTCTGAAAGGATTAGTAGAACTTGAAAGTTTAGTTATGTCCAGAAATTCCATTTCCGATATTTCAGCTGTAGCCGGAATGACCAAGCTTAAGAAACTCGACTTATCTCATAATCAGGTAAAGGATATTTCAGCTGTATCAGAACTCACATCCCTTATGAGCTTAAATGTCGCATATAACAATGTTACTGATCTGACACCTCTTGCAAACCTTAAAAATGTTACTCATTTGTCAATTATCGGTAATGATATTGCTATCAATGATGAAAACATAAACGCACTTAAAAACATGTCATCTTTGATTTCACTTACCGTAGATCCGAGTATACCGGAAGATGACATCAAACGACTTAAAGCGGCATTGCCGGAGTGTATGGTTTTTAATGAGTTTAATTAAATAAATTTATTGACAAAAATAATAATAAATACTAAAATTATCTTACCAAGAATTTTGGTAATTATTAGTGAAAGGATGAAAAAAATGACCAAGGGTAAGAAAATCATTTCTATTTTACTTGTTCTTTGTATTGCTGTTTCAGCAATCGGCTTCAGTGTTTTTGCGGCAGATAACAGAAACACCACAGCTCAGCCAAGAGAAGCAGTAAATATAGAAATACCAAACGCACAGGTAATTAAATCAGTTATTGACAAATACTTCGGAGGTCCTGATCTTTTCGCAAAGTTCATTGCTGGTACAGTCGGACAGATAGTTACCGGAACATACAGTGACCATCTCGCAGAAGTTATTGTTAACGCTTACCACAACGGTATCATCATTGGTGATATCAGCAAGATGACTGATGAAGAAGTTAAGGCTATGCTTGATCAGATCTATTGGGTATATGCTGATAACCCAGGCCCAATCACTCAGACTGTTGACTGCATCAAAATGTTTGTAAACTGGTCTGACGCTGCTATCCACTGGGGTCAGGATGGTATCCTTGGAGAAATGCAGAAGAAGCTTGAGACATACTATCGCAACTGGCTCTTAGAGCACTGTGACCTCGGACTTCTTCCTGAAATTCCCACAAAGCCCACTGATCCTGTAGATCCTACAGACCCCACCGATCCTACAAAGCCCACAGATCCCACTGAGCCTACAGATCCCACCGATCCTACAAAGCCCACAGATCCTACTGAGCCTACAGATCCCACTGAGCCTACAGATCCTACCGATCCTACAAAGCCCACAGATCCTACTGAGCCTACAGATCCCACCGATCCTACAAAGCCCACAGATCCCACTGAGCCTACAGATCCTACCGATCCTACAGCTACCACTGAAGAGCCCTCAACTGAGGCTCCTTCAAATCCCGATGATGGAAGCAATGTTCCCACAGGTGATTCTCTTGCAATAGCACTTGTTGCAGCTGCTGCAGTTGCCGCAGGCGGAGCTATTGTACTGAGCAAAAAATCACGCAAGGGTGAATAATATAAAGTATTAACTTTATATTTATAAAAACCATAAAAGCTGTCAGCTAAAAAGCTGACAGCTTTTAAATTTTTCCTTTAAAATTGTTATTTATTTTATTAATTTATATATTTTTCATCAACAACATACCAACAGTTGACATTTTTATATATTTAGTTTATCATTTACGTAGTGATGTCTGTTAAGAAATTTAATTTTGTTATTTTACCGTTTTAATTAGTAAAACAGTAAAACCAGACACAAATTTAGCATTTGAAAGGGCGACATTAAAATGAATCTTAAAAAAATGGCGTACGTCTTACTTTCTTTATTGCTGGTTGTATGCCTGAGTATTTGCGCTTTTCCGGTTTTTGCAGGTACTGCCAATAATGAATCAGAAGAAAATCCTGCTTGGCTTTCTGACATTTACGTACGTGAATCTTCAACGGATTTTGTGAAGAATCCGATGGTTCCCAGAAGTGAAGGCATTTACAGCCGTACTCTTGGCGGTTTTAGAAAAGAAGTTGCTGAACTTAAAAAAGTGGCTACAATGACCGCCGATGATCTTGGAGACGCTTATGTAAAAGTTATTACTCAAATATATCAGCTCATAGATCAAACCGGTATATTTGATGATTATGACGTAATGAAGAGTTATCTCCAAACAGAGCATAAAATTGTTTTCCCCGATGACGATTCTGCTGTAAACAAAACATATGTTGCAGTCGCTTATGCCTGCCTTAAGTATGATCTTTTATACCCTGTTTTAGGAATTCATTTTGATGTTCCTGACGGAACTTCAATAAATAGAACAGTTGTTCTTATCGCTGCCGCATTAATGGGCGATACTGTACCAGCAGATGTTGAAACAATTGAAGAGTATGCTATTTTAAATATCAAAAAAACCCTTATAGAAAACGGCTATAAGGTTTCTGAAAATGCTGATGCCGATGAGATTTATTCTCTTTACAAGATAATGATGGCAGAAAAGCAGGGATACAGAATTGCAAATCAGGATGTTGCAAATTATACCCAGAAAGACAAGAATTATCTTACTGGAGCTTATACAGCTGCACTTATCAAAATGACATATGCTGTTGCCCCCACACCTGAGGATGCATTGATTGTTGTTACCAGCTCTGATAAGGATGCTATGCCAGCCCTTATTTTAGGCTTGATGATTGAATCAAAAGGTGAATCTACTTTAAATGATAATACCCTCGAAGATTTGTTTAGGCATGCATGTCGCTTAGGATTATTCGATCTTGACAATGAATTTTACTCAGACATTTATGAGTATGATGTTTATCTTGATTATAACTGCAAATCAATCTGGATTACACCTTTTGCTTTCGCAACAGAGCTTGGCTCTGACAAAACTCAGTATGCCAAAATAACAATTAATGGTACAGCTGTAAAGAGCGGCGCAAGCCATAATTTCGCTATTACAGGAAATCTTACTGTTGCCAAAATAGCTGTTAATTATGATGATGGAACTGTTAAGAACAGTGCAACTTATACCCTTTACATACATAACGGCAAAGAAGCTCTTCCTGAAGATCCTACTTTACCACTTCCTCCCTTTGGAGGCAATGAAGGCAGCAGTGGTTCTTCCTCAGGTGGAAATAACAGCTCTTCAGGCGGAAATTCTAACAACGAATATATTTTCAAGAAACCTGGAGATTTGGAATTTGTTCCTTATGAGTTAGGAAGCAACTCTTCCATCCCCGGACTTTCTTCCGGTAAAAATCCCGCCCTTTCCGGCTCCATAGATAATGGATCAAATTCTAAAAATAGCGCTTCTTCAGAAAATGGTCTTGATGTTAAGGTGATCATTATCTATGCTGTCTGTGCTGTTGTTTTAATCGGCGCCGGAGCTGCATCCTTAATTATCATAAAGAAGAAAAAAGGTTATTTAATTAAAAAATAATCCTGCTATCTGACTAATATTAATGCATTATAAAAACCCGCAGATTAAATTTTGCGGGTTTTTTGCTTGTTTTTATATCTTGAAAGTTAGAAAAAATGTTAGAAAAAGCTGTATTCAAAGAAAAAATAAAAAAACCTTACGAGGCGGAAAACCGCTCTACATAAGGCTTTTTCGCTGGTGCGGATAACAGGAATCGAACCTGCATGAAGGAATCTTCACTAGAACCTGAATCTAGCGCGTCTGCCAGTTCCGCCATATCCGCTTAAATTTTATGCCCTCAAATTTTTACACGGTGAGAGCTTTACCGAGGTGGAGCTGTCGCTCAATCCACACATAAAAGTTACGGCGGGTTA